>CAMJHW010000057.1 GCA_946405645.1 uncultured Bacteroidales bacterium | reverse complement strand
TGATGGTGAACGCGCGATAGAGCTGCTCTGCAAAAATCGTTCTAACCATCTGGTGGGAGAAAGTCATTTTCGAAAGTGAGAGCTTGGAATCGGCCCTGGCATAGACCTCGGGGGAGAATCCGTAGGCCCCTCCGACGACGAAGACCAGGTCCCTGGATCCGCGGGCAAGCCGCTCTTCCAGCCAGGCCGCGAACTCCGTGGAACGGAACTCGCGGCCGCCCTCGTCCAGCAGGACGACTTCGTCGGCGGGTCGGAGCGACTTGAGGATCAGCTCGCCCTCCCTGGACTTGATCTGGGACTTGTCCAGGGCCGACACGTTCTTCAGTTCCGGAATCTCTTTAAGCTGGAACGGAACATAATGGGTCAGCCTGGATACATAGACGTCCAGACCTTCCTTGACCCACTTGACGTCGGTCTTTCCGACAGTGAGCAAAGTGATCTTCATCGCGGTTGAAAACTGTCTCCACAAAGATAGCAACGTGGCTCAATATTTGCAATGGTTATCCCCTTGATATGAAAGCTTTGTTCAAAATCGCAGCATGCCTTCTGGCCCTCTCGCTGAGCCTTGGCCTCAGGGCGCAGAACGACGGGAACGACATGTTCGTTCCCATCGCCAAGTATCTGGCGCAGGGCAATGCCGACAACCTTTCGGCGTGGTTCGCGGACAATCTCGAGATTTCCGTCGTCTCCTCCCTCACCAATTCGAGCAAGAGCCAGGCCAAGCAGATCCTCAAGTCATTCTTCGAGAACTATACTCCGAGGGCGTTCGATATCAGCCACATCGCCGGACGTCCCAATATGAAATACGCGTTGGGAACCCTCAACGCCGGCGGCGAAACCTTCAATGTGACCATTTTCGTCAGCGTAAAGGAGGGTGACTGCAAGATTCAGCAACTGAAAATCGAAAGAGTCCAATAGTTTGGCACGGGACTTGCTTTATGTTTAGTCGATCGTTTTAAGACTGTTTTGGTTAATAAGTTGGTTTAAGAAAATGAATGCCCCCGCTGTGACAGCGGGGGTTTTCATTTCTATTCCCTTGTCTTGACTTCGCAGCCGAGGGTGCCGTCGGCGAAGAGGAGCGAGATGCGGTCGCCCGGTGCGGCGCCGGAGGCCGACTTGAGCACGCGTCCGCGGGCGTCGGCCGCCAGGAGATATCCGCGCTTGAGGATTGCGCGCGGGTCCGCCGACTTGATCCGCGCTTCGAGCAGGTCGATGCGGGATGCAAGGGCGTTAACCTTGTTCAGGAACGCCAGGCGCAGGCGTACGCTGAACGAGCTGATCCGCTCGTCCTCGGCCATGAAGCAGTCGATGAACTCGTCCGCCAGGGCTGTGGGTGTCTTGACGCTGGCGTATGCTACCATGTCGGCGACGTGGCGGTCCCGGTCGTGGCCGATGGCGGTATAGACCGGGACGGCGCATTGGGCGATGCGCCAGCAGAGACCGTAGTCGTCGAAACATGAAAGGTCCAGGGTGGAGCCGCCGCCGCGAAGTATGAGCACCGCATCGTAGCGCGTCGGAGACGATTCGATGCGGTCAAGGGCGTCCACTATGGACTCCGGCGCGGTATGGCCTTGCATAGTGGCCTCGAAAAGGTCCGTCCGGAACACGAATCCATATTCGTTGCCGTGCAGATGGCGCGTGAAATCGCCGTAGCCGGCGGCGTCGCGCGCAGTGACCACGGCCAGCGCGTACGGCAGCTCGGCGGGCACCAGCTCCTTCTGCTTGTCCAGCAGCCCTTCTTCTTCCAGGCGGGCGATCGTCCTGCGCCTTTCGAGCTCCTGCTCTCCGAGCGTGAACTGCGGGTCCAGGTCATCGACCGTCAATGTCAGCCCGTACAGTTCGCTGTACGTGACCTGGACCCTCACCAGCACCGACATGCCTGCCTGCAGGGACGACCCCGTGGCGGCGACGAAATACTGGTTGAGGGCATAGTACTTCGACCTCCAGATGACGGCTTTGGCCTTGGCGAAAACGCCGTTGGGGCCGCTCTGGGACAGGTCAAGGTAGCAGTGTCCGTTGGCCTTGACGCTGATGGAAGCGACCTCCGCCCGAACCCATACCTTGTCCGGGAACAGGTCCTCCAGACCGTCCTTGATGGTGCTTTGCAGCGTGTACAGATCGATATATTCCCTTTCCATGCAGAATAGGCCTTGAATCATGGCAAAGGTAGGAAATTTATTGATAGAAAATTGTTATATTTGCACGCGTTTTAAGAGGACCCCAATGACGATCACCGACGCCAGCTTCGCCGGCAGCAGCACCAGGACAACACAGAAGCCCAAGCAGAAACTGCCTGAGTTCGCCTTCATCGGCCGATCCAATGTCGGCAAGTCCTCGCTTATCAACATGCTTACGGGACGCAAGAAGCTCGCCATGACCTCCTCCACTCCCGGCAAGACCAAGGTCGTCAACCATTTCCTCATCAACGGCAGCTGGTATCTCGTGGACCTTCCAGGCTATGGCTACGCCAAGCTCCCTCAGAAGGCTAGGGAGGAGCTCAAGGCCCTTATCCGTGACTATATCCACAATTCCGAAGAGCTTGTGATGCTCTTCGTCCTGGTGGACTCCAGGCACGACATCGGTAAGATCGACCTTGACTTCATCGCCGAACTCGGCGAGAATTCCATCCCGTTCGGCATCATCTACACCAAGTGTGACAAGCAGGGTCCCAACGTGCTTGCCGCGCAGATCGCCCGCGACGAGGAGATCCTCCTCCGGGACTGGGAGGAGCTTCCTCCTTCCTTCCGGAGCTCTTCCGAGTCCGGCATGGGCCGCGACGAGATCCTCGGTTACATAGACAATGTTTTAGCTCAATATAATTCCTGATATGAACAACGTACATCGAATGGCAATCTTCGCCTGCAGGGCGTCAAGGGACTTTGCCGGCAAAGTGATCGAAGGATTGAACGCCATCAAGTCTCCGGAGGAGCCGGAGCTCAGGCTCGGCAATCTCGAGGTTACCCCTTTCAGCGACGGGGAGTTCCAGCCCGCCTACATGGAGAGCGTCCGAGGAGCGACCGTGTTCCTCATCCAGTCGACTTTCCCGCCGGCGGAGAACCTCATGGAGCTGCTGCTCTGCATCGATGCGGCCAAGCGCGCTTCCGCTGACAAGGTCATAGCGGTCATCCCCTATTTCGGATGGGCCCGCCAGGACCGCAAGGACAAGCCCCGCGTGTCCATAGGCGCCAAGCTTGCGGCCAACCTCCTGCGCGCCGCCGGCGCGGACCGGGTGATGACCTGCGACCTGCACGCCGACCAGATCCAGGGTTTCTTCGATTTCCCCGTCGACCACGTGTATGCCAGCAAGGTCTTCATCCCCGCCATCAAGGCAATGAAGATCCCCGAGCTCGCCATCGCGGCCCCCGACATGGGCGGCGCCAAGCGCGCCAATGCTTATGCCAAGGACCTCAGGTGTCCGGTGGTCATCTGCCATAAGTCCCGCGCCAGGGCCAATGTCGTTTCCAAGATCACTGCCATCGGCGAGGTCGAGGGCAAGAACATCATCATCGTGGACGATATGATCGACACCGCCGGCACCCTCTGCAAGGCTGCGGACGTTCTGATGGATATGGGTGCGGCCAGCGTGCGCGCCTGCGCTACCCACGGCATCCTGTCCGGCCACGCTTTCGATAACATCAACGCCTCGAAGCTCAAGGAAGTGTTCATCACCGACACCATTCCCCTTCCGGATGATCCGGCGATCGACACCCGCAAGATCAAGGTCCTGAGCATGACCGGCACCTTCGCTTCCATCATCAGGAAAGTGTACAACTACGAGCCCATCAGCCCCGAATTCATTTTCTAGATCCTTATGAAAGTGTTCCTCCTGACCCTTGCAGTCATCGCGCTCTGCGTCTTCGGGATGTGCTTCAACATCATATTCCGCAAGGACGGGGAGTTCCCCGAGTACGAGGTAAGCAAGAACAAGGACATGCGCCGTCTCGGCATACGGTGCATGCACGAGGAGGATGTCCTCAGCCGCGGGAAGAAAGCGGCGAAGGTCCCGGAGCACTGCTCCGGCGAGATCACTGAAGCGTGCGCGGGCTGCGCGCTCTACAAAGAAGAACAGATATGAGCCTAGTAGCGATAGTCGGGAGACCGAATGTAGGAAAATCAACCCTCTTCAACCGCCTCGTCGGCATGAGGAAGGCCATCGTGGATGACACTGCCGGTGTCACCCGCGACAGGCATTATGGAAAATGCGAATGGTGCGGCTCGGAGTTCTCCGTAGTCGACACCGGCGGCTACACCTCCAACTCCGAGGACGTCTTCGAGAAGGCCATCCGCCGCCAGGTGGAGATCGCCATCGAGGAGGCGGACGCGGTATTGTTCATGGTCGAGGCGGCCACCGGCATCACGGACTACGACGCCGAGATTGCCGACGTCCTCCGCAGGTCGAAGAAGCCCGTCATCCTTTGTGTCAACAAGGTCGATACCGGTGAGAAGGTGTTCGACACTTATCAGTTCTACGCCCTCGGACTGGGTGAGGTTTGGAGCATCTCCGCGGCCAACGGTTCCGGGACTGGCGACCTGCTCGACGAAGTCGTTCGGGTCCTGCCCAAGGAGGATTCCCCTGCCGCGGACCCTTACGAAGGCATCCCGAGGATAGCCATAGTCGGCAAGCCGAATGTGGGCAAGTCCTCCCTCACCAACGCCCTGCTGGGCGAGGAACGCAACATCGTCACTCCGGTCGCCGGCACCACCCGCGATTCCATAGAGACGCACTACAACAAGTTCGGTCACGAATTCATGCTCGTCGATACCGCCGGCATCCGCAGGAAGTCAAAGGTCCATGAGGACCTGGAGTTCTACTCCGTCCTGCGTTCCATGCGCGCTATCGAGCGCGCCGACGTGTGCATCCTCATGATCGACGCTACCAGCGGCATGGAGTCCCAGGACATGAGCATCTTCAACATCATCCAGAAGAACCGCAAGGGCTGCGTGCTGGTGGTGAACAAATGGGACCTTTTCATCAAGGACCAGAACACCATGCGCGAGTACACTGAAGGATTGCGCGCCAGGCTAGCCCCGTTCGACGACGTCCCGATCGTCTTCACGTCCGTCGTGAAGATGCAGCGCGTGATGGATGTCCTTGACGCTGCGGCGAGGGTGTCGGACAACTATCGCCGGCGCATACCTACCGCCCAGCTCAACGAAGCCCTGCTGCCTATCATCGAGGAGACGCCTCCGCCGGCGTGGAAGGGCAAGTACATCAAGGTTAAATATATTACCCAGCTGCCCACGAAATTCCCGGCGTTCGCGTTCTTCTGCAATCTCCCGCAGTATATCAAGGACCCGTACAAGCGTTTCCTGGAGAACCAGTTGAGGGAGTGTTTCGACCTGACCGGATGCCCGGTGCAGATATACTGCAGACAAAAATGACAAAACGTTTTAAATCGGCGCGTGAAATCGCGCCGGTTTTCGTAAATAATTGTTACTTTTGTATGATATGGAGAGCTTTGATTACCAGAAGGCCGTAGCGGCGCTCGAGGAGATCGCCGTGAAGGTGGAGGACCCCTCCACCGGCCTTGAAGACATAGACCGTTACGTGAAACAGTCCGAGGAACTTGTCGCCAAGTGCCGCGCGTATCTGCGCACCGTCAGGGACAAGGTCGATTCGGCGTTTGAAGAGTAGATTATGAAGAAGAGGATGATATACGATACGGACCCGTATCTGATGCCGTTCCGCACGGCCATCGACGTACGTCATGCCCGCATCCTGCAGACCCGCGATTCCATGGCGAAGGACGGGTCGCTCTCGGCGGGAGTGAACAATCATCTCTACTACGGCCTCCATCATACGGAGGACGGAGGATGGGTGTTCAGGGAGTGGGCTCCCAATGCCACCAGGATATTCCTTATCGGTGACTTCAACAACTGGCACCGCACCGAAGGCTATGCCCTCAAGCCCACCGGGGGAGGGAACTGGGAGATTACCCTCCCGAAGATGTTCCTCAACCACGGCGACCTGTACAAGCTCTATATCGAGTGGGTCGGCGGCGGCGGCGAGAGGCTTCCCGCCTATGTCACCCGCGCCGTCCAGGACCCGGACACAAAGACTTTCTGCGCCCAGGTCTGGGATCCGGCCCAGCCGTACGTATGGAAGCACCGCCGTCCCGGCAAACGCCCCAATCCCCTCATTTACGAATGCCATATCGGCATGAGCGGTGAGAAGGAGGGTGTCGCCACCTTCGACGATTTCCGCAGGGACGTCCTGCCCAAGGTCGCGGACCTGGGCTACAACGTACTCCAGATAATGGCTCTCCAGGAGCACCCATATTACGGCTCCTTCGGCTATCAGGTCTCCAACATCTTCGCGCTGAGCTCGCGTTTCGGCACTCCCGAGGAGTTCAAGGCGCTCGTCGATGCCGCGCATGCCAAGGGCATCGCCGTCGTGATGGACATCGTGCATTCGCACATGGTCAAGAACGAGCTGGAGGGCCTGAGCAATTTCGACGGGCACGACACCCTGTACTTCTACGGCGGCCCGCAGGGGCACCATCCCGCCTGGGACAGCCGCTGCTACGACTACGGCAAGTCCGAGACCAAGTATTTCCTGTTGTCCAACTGCAAGTTCTGGATGGAGGAATACCATCTTGACGGCTTCCGTTTCGACGGAGTCACCAGCATGCTTTACTGGGACCACGGCCTCGGAAAGGATTTCGTCGGATACGACAACTATTTCAATGAAGGAGTGGACGAGAACGCCGTCACATATCTTGCGCTGGCCAATATCCTGGTCAAGGAGATCGACCCCAATGCGTTGACCATCGCCGAAGACGTCAGCGGCATGGCGGGCCTCGCCGCCCCCATTTCCGCCGGAGGCGTCGGATTCGATTTCAGGATGGCCATGGGCGTGGCCGACCACTGGATCAAGTGGATCAAGGAGAAGAGCGACGAGCAGTGGTCCATGGGCGAAATATGGTACGAACTCACCAACAAGCGCGCCGACGAGAAGACCATCAGCTACGCTGAATGCCACGACCAGGCCCTGGTGGGTGACAAGACCCTTATCTTCCGCCTGATGGACAAGGAGATGTACTTCTCCATGAACATGGAGTCCTCCAATCCCATAGTCGACCGCGGGATAGCCCTGCACAAGATGATCCGCCTCCTCACTCTCGCGACCGCGGGCAACGGCTACCTCAACTTCATGGGCAACGAATTCGGCCATCCCGAATGGATCGACTTCCCGCGCGAGGGCAACGGCTGGTCCTACCAGCATGCCCGCCGGCAATGGTCGCTGGCCGAACCCGACTACCTCCGCTACCGTTATCTCCGCAATTTCGACCGGGATATGATACATCTCGTCCGGAAAAAATCGCTGCTCGTCAAGGCGCCGGGCCTCCTTGTCGCCGACGAAGAAAAGAAAATATTGATATTCAGCAGAAATAACTGTATCTTTGCATTCAATTTCAATCCCGTCGCCTCGTTTGCGGACTACGGATTCGCGGCACCTGCCGGCAAATACAAGATAACACTGGACACCGACCAGAGGGAGTTCAACGGTTTCGAGCGCGTGAAGCGTGGGGAAGAGCATTTCACGGTTCACGTCAAATCGCCGAACGGCCCTCAGAACCTGGAGGATACCCTGTATCTTTACTTGCCGAGCCGGTGCGCTTTGGTTTTGGAGAAAGATCGTTAAAGTTACTATATAGTTATGGCTTTTTTGAAGTTCAACAAGTCCGAGCTGGTCAACCTCTCCTATTCACTGAAGAGGGAGATCATCAGCGCCAACAAGACAGGCGCGTATTGCAACTCATCCATAGTGACGTGCAATACCCGCCGTTACCATGGACTCTTGGCAGTGACCCTCGACCGCTTCGGCGGCGACAAGTTCCTGCTGCTGTCCTCGCTTGACGAGAGCCTTGTCGTTAACGGCAAGCAGTTCAATCTCGGCATCCATTGCTACGGGGACATCTACGAGCCTCGCGGGCACAAGTACGTGGTCGATTTCAAGGCCGACCCTGTCCCGCAGATCACCTACAAGGTGGGTGAAGTCGTGTTCACGAAGAGTCTCCTTCTGGTGCCCGATACGGACCAGGTCCTTATCCGTTTCGACCTCGTCAGCGCTCCTTCCAAGGTAAAGCTCCAGCTGAAGCCTTTCCTTGCCTTCCGCAACATCCACTCGCTCACGTGCCAGAATCCCGTGGCGAACATCGGCTACACTGCCGTTCCCGGCGGAGTGTCATTCCGAATGTATTCCAATTTCCCGGACCTTTACCTCCAGATCAGCGACAAATCCGCCGTTTACAAGCACATGCCTTACTGGTATGAGGGCATCACTTACTCCGACGAATACCGCCGCGGCTTCGACTGCCGCGAGGACCTTCTCGTCCCCGGCGCCTTCGAGCTTGGCATGAAGGAAGGCGATTCCGTTGTTTTCTCCGCCGCTACGGTCGAAGCCAATCCCGTTTCGCTCAAGCGCAAGTTCAGCGACCTCTACAAGAAGACTCCCGAGGTCACCAACAACCGCGAGCAGCTCGTCCGCTGCGCCGA
>CAMJHW010000056.1 GCA_946405645.1 uncultured Bacteroidales bacterium | reverse complement strand
TCATCAACCAGCTGCGCGAGAAGATCGGCATCATGTTCGGCAACCCCGAGACCACCACCGGAGGCAATGCCCTCAAGTTCTACGCTTCCGTCCGCCTGGACGTCCGCAGGACCACCCAGCTCAAGGACGGTGACGAGGCCACCGGCAACCGCACCCGCGTCAAGGTCGTCAAGAACAAGATGGCCCCGCCCTTCAAGAAGGCCGAGTTCGACATCCTCTATGGCGAGGGCATCTCGCATACCGCCGAAGTCTGCGACCTTGCCGTCGAGCTGGACATCATCCACAAGAGCGGCTCCTGGTTCAGCTACAACGGCGAGAAACTCGCCCAGGGACGCGACGCCGTCAAGCAGCTTCTCAAGGACAACAAAGAACTCTGCGACGAGATCGAGGCCAAGATCCGCGAGCAGATGGCACAGATCAACGATTAAAAGATGGGAAAGATCATTCTTACCGGCGACCGTCCTACCGGACGTCTCCACATTGGACACTATGTAGGTTCCCTCCGCAGGAGGGTCGAGCTGCAGAACAGCGGCGAATACGACAAGATATTCATAATGATCGCCGACGCCCAGGCGTTGACGGACAATGCCGACAACCCCGAGAAGGTCCGGCAGAACATCATCGAGGTGGCACTGGACTACCTCTCCGCCGGCCTCGACCCGGAGAAGTCCACGCTTTTCATCCAGTCCCAGGTCAGCGAACTGACAGAGCTGACGTTCTTCTACATGAACCTCGTCACGGTGCAGCGCCTCCAGCGCAATCCTACGGTCAAGCAGGAGATCCTTATGCGCGGATTCTCCGACAACGGCGAGGACAACAAAGCCGGCACGCCCGTGGGCTTTTTCTGCTACCCCATTAGCCAGGCAGCGGACATTACCGCCTTCAAGGCCACCACAGTGCCAGTCGGCGAGGACCAGGCTCCGATGCTCGAGCAGACACGCGAGATCGTCCACAAGTTCAATACCGTCTACGGTCCCACACTCGTCATGCCTGACATCCTCCTGCCGGATAATGCCGCTTGCCTGCGCCTCCCCGGAACGGACGGCAAAGCCAAGATGAGCAAGTCCCTCGGCAACTGCATCTACCTCTCCGACAGTGCGGAGGAAGTCAAAGCTAAGGTCCGCAGCATGTACACCGACCCGGGACATCTCCAGGTCAGCGACCCCGGCAAGGTCGAAGGCAATACCGTCTTCACTTATCTCGACGCCTTCTGCAAGCCCGAACACTTCGACAAGTTCGCATCCTGCTTCGTGGGCAGGAAATCCAGCTTCGAGTTCCACAGCCTGGACGAGGTCAAGGACCAGTACAGGCGCGGCGGTCTCGGAGACGTCATGATCAAGAACTTCCTCAACGAAGTCCTCAACGACACCCTCGAGCCCATCCGCAAGCGCAGGAAGGAGCTGGAGCAGGATATACCTTATGTCTATGAAGTGCTGCGCAAGGGCAGCGAGGTCGCGCGCGCCGCAGCGGCCGAGACCCTCGCCGACGTCAAGCGCAGCATGCGCATCAACTACTTCGAGCCCGGCGTTCTCGACGCACTGATCGAAGAACAAAAAGCCAAGTATTCACTCTGATGGAAGATCTCATCCTTAAGCAGAAAGCCTTCTTCGAGTCGGGCAACACCCTGGACACCCGCAGCAGAAGGGCCATCGTGCAGATCCTTGCCAATACCGTCAAGGATGTCTGCGGCAGCGACCCCTTTACTGACAGATTCAATTCCCTCGCCCAGTACATCCGCAAGAACCTTTACAAGTGGACTGGGACGGGAAGACTCCGCATGCTGCTTTCACTTTTTGCAAAGCCGGCCGCTGACGGACCTGTTCCCCTCGGCACGGTCCTTATCGACGCTTCCGGCACAGACACTCCTGAGCCTGCGTTGACCGCCCTGGCCTATGCCCTTGCAGCCGGCAATACCGCCGTTGTCATGATACCGGATACACCGGCGGGAGATACGGTCCACCGCATCATCGATGAAACCTTCACGGATGATTTCGTCGCCACGGTCCCTGCCGGGACTGCCGATGTTTCTTCCGCAGATTTCGTCTACAAATGCGGCAGCTCCCTCTCCCATCACGGTCGCGAAGGTTTCCAAGCCTTTTCCAAGATGTATTCAGAATAAACTACTTATAAACAAACAGTCATGAATATCGATTTCAGCAAGATAGAAGAGACCTGCACCCCGAATTTCAAGGGAGGCGAAAAGTACTATGCAGCCCGCAGATACGAGGACGGACTCAACCGTATCACGATGGGACGCCTCGTCCCCGGCGCATCCATAGGCCTGCACACTCACGAGGACAGCAGCGAGATCATGTTCTTCACCGGCGGCAACGGCTATGTCGTCTGCGACGGCGAGCGCCTTCCCGTCAGCGCCGGTTCGGTGCACTACTGCCCTAAAGGCCACTCGCACACCCTCGTCAACGACTCCCCCGACACCGACCTCACCTTCAACGCCGTCGTTCCAGTACAATAAAACGGCATAGCGGCAGGCACATGTCTCTATGAAAAAAGCCGGTCAAACGACCGGCTTTTTTTGTGGAGATGGGCGGGCTCGAACCGCCGTCCAAACAACGCACAAGAGAGCTTTCTACACGCTTATCCGTCCTTTGATTGTCGGCGACGGGCTGCCGGAAGGCGGGCTACCCGAAGCTTATCCCCTGCGTCTTAGTGAGGATTCAGAGGAATTACCCCACGCGTCCGGTTTGAATGATACCCCTTGACCCGGCCATAACCGGCATAAAGCCCGGAGGGATACTCGTCTGACCCGCAGCCTAGGCGGATCGGATTAAGCAATTTGACTTGGTCAAATTAAGCAGCGAGTGCGAAATTGTTGTTGCCAACTAGTTTTTCGGAAACTGGTATTTACGTGAGGGCTTCCGACTCACGACGTGCTTACTGTCCCGCATCGATGCTGTCAAAACCAAAACATCCCCAGAACAAAGTGGTGCAAAGTTAGCAAGAATATGCGAACCTTGCACCACATAGATATACTTTTATCAACTATTTCACTTCACGTGCCTGGCGTGAACGGGCAGCGGGGAGCGCCTGGGCGGCTTTGCGGCCGGCGCCGGTCGCACGGCGTCCGGAGACGCCCTCGCTGCGGCCGGAGGCCATGGGCGCCGCCACGCGCTGCGTTCCGCGGTTCAGGCTTACGCCCTTGCCCGCGACCCGCCTGGCAGCGGCCGACTGGGTCGAAGCGACCTTGAACTCTACCTTGCCGGTATATTCACCATTGAACGTTCCGCCATACTCCTCGTCCTCGTCCACGAAATCAAAGACGAACGAATAACCGCTGCCGTCCTGCTTGATGTCCAGGCTGCCCTTGGATGCAGCATACCAGGCAGTTTTGTTCTTGCAGTACCAGGTACCCCAGGCATTGTTGTCGGAGTCAGAATAACCGCCGATGATTACCCCGGGGACAAATTCAGTCGTCTTGCTCTTTTCCGGAACGATGATCTTGCTGAACTTGGCTTCAGGCAGGGACTTGTCATATTTCTCCTCGGTAAGGATCTCCACGCAAGTATATTCATTGGTAGTCTCCGCATCCTTGTCATAGAAGTACAGGATCCAGTCGCGGTAATCGGTACACTCGATGCCGTCCCAAACCTTTCCCCAGTCCTCCGCCACGACGTGCGTGATATTCTTCATTTCGACATTCTTCGGGATGTCCTCACCGGAGCCGCCGCCTTGGCCGCTGGCATCAGTGATCGGAATCGGGCCCTCGTACCGGATGGAATGCGAACCCGTGTCGGTCACGTACTTAGCGTCGATGATATAGTCCTGTCCTGACCTTGATACCGTCACGTTTGCGGAGGTTATAAGGTCGAGGGCATAATTGCCCTGATTGTCGAACTGGCGATAGACATACGACGGATAGGTGACATCATTTTCAACGACGCCCTCCAGGACATAGCCGGCAGTGAAATTGTCAGAGGTCGAAGGATAGGTACGAGCCTCGATGGACTTGCCGTCGGAAAGTTTGGTGAGGAACTCGAATACGACCTCCGTACCCTTAGTCCGGAAATCTCCGTTCGCATCGTACTCGCCATAGTAAAGGAACAGCGTATAATCGTCGCTACCCTCGTACACTTCACCGTTGTACTGGGCCTTCGCCTTCAATTCGAAGGTGTCCGAGCCGGGGAATTCCTCTCCGGAGGGGGTGACCCTGGTCATATCCTCGACCCTGAGACCTCCCTTGAAATGGATTGTATATTCCACGCTGCCGACTTGCACCGTGCCTTCTATGGAATACCCGGAGATAAGGCGCTTGATGACAAGCTGGCCTCCGGTGATTTCCAAAGTCTGTCCCTGCGAGGTACCGCGCTGGAGGAAAAGTGTCGAGCCATCGATATACTCTTCCTTGCTAACCGGATCATAATCGTGATATGCGGGTACGAATATATATGTCCTGCCAAACTCCTCGGAGCAATCATAAACAGCCTCCTTCAAGACGAGATCCCCTTTCTTGGGGAGGACGAGATCGAGGACGAGAAGTTCAGACCCGTTGAAATTGCCGTCGGAATCGAACTGGCCGTTGTACAGGAACACGAGGAAATCATCAGTCTTATCTCCATGATGCTGTCCCCAGAATTCCGCAAAGCCATATTTCAAAGTGATGTCACGCAAGGTTTCCTGGCCTTCCCCGGGACGTGAAGGCTGCTCCGGATACTCCGGGTCCAGGCCACCGCGATGCTGACGGGTGGATGTATCGCAGGAACTGAATCCTGCGAGCAAAGCTGCAAAAGCTGCCATGCAGCACAAGGATTTCAATAATCGTCTCATAGCGTATAAAAAATGGTTTTCACTTCCGCAGAAGCAAAAACCATGCACAAATACAGGGATCAGTCCCGTTATTTAGCTTCGACCAGGGTCAATATGATCTTGGCCTCGGATTCATCAAGGTTCGTATCGATGGTAATGACGCACATGTCCTCGATGAACTGCAACGTGGCAGTACCCTCCAGGCCATTAGTGTACTCGGAGAGATTGAACTTTCCACCAGAAACCTTAAACGTATGCTCGGCAGCATATGACTGGCCGTTCTTGAAACTGGCCGCAAGGAGAGCATCGGTGATGATAACCTTGTTGACGACCATTCCGTCATCCATATGATACTTGAATTCAATGCCCAGATCCCTGGCGTCTTTCTCGACTTTATTGAGATCCAAGTCTCCCGGATATGTATAATTCACTCCGCGGGAATCCATCCTGAGGATAGTTTCCTTTATGGTCCAGCTGCGGTTGACGATGTAGGCGTCGGACTTTTCGTCCGATGCGATCTCGGTCATCTTGGCACTATACTCTTTCCTGCTGCCTCCATCCGGAGTAAAGGCGATCTTGGTATCGCTCAAGATCTCGAGTTTGCCGAAACCCTTAAGATCGTAGGTCTTGGTCTTCTGGTCGAAAGTGTACGAGCCTGTCGAGATCGCACGGGGATCACCTGACTTGGTCTGAGCAAGCTCCTTCTTATAGATAGCAACATAGTCATTGCTGCTGTTGGCCGAAACGATGTTGTTATCGAAACGGATGGTACGGCGGAACTCGATAGGGACGGGTTCCGGCTCCGGCGGCGTCACCGGGTCGACGGGGGTCGGAGGCGGAGTAGGGATAGGATCCGGCTCAGGCTTCTCATCACAGGAGAAGAAAACTGGCAGCACGAGCAGTGCGGCTAAGACAAAATGAAGTCTTTTCATATCATCAAAAACTAAAACAGCTTCACAAAAACACTGATGCGGGCGACCGGAAGCACAGGAAGGGCCCGCAGCTTATCGACATAATCCAAATACTTGTCGTATGACGTGTCATCCTTATTGGTACGGATGTCCTTGACCGTCTGCTTAAGTCCAACAGTAGTAAGGTTTATCGTCTCTACTTCGCCGGAGATATTGCGGGCAGGCGCAGTCAGGCTGAGGCCGCCGGAATACTCAAGTCCAAGGTCGAAGGACGCGCCGACCCGTCCCTTGGGAACGGCGGAGCCAAAACCGATGCCGATAAAGGGCTTGACGGCACCCGCTTTAAGAGCGGCGCTCATTACGCCCTTGTCGTCGGACTGGATGCGATACCACTTGGTGAGATCAGACTTGTCGGCATCTACGAAATAGTTGACACCGGCAGCATGGTATGACTCTGGAAGGGGTATGGTATTATAGACCTTAATGAAATCCTGAGAACCGAAAAACAGACCTGCCGTGACACGGAACGAACCGGCGGTAGGATGGAAATCCACCAGAAGATTGCCGGAACCGGAGCCGCGTCCGGTAAACGCCGTCTCTGTCGCGGGGTTGCTGCCCCATTTGGGAAGGCTGATGCTATAATCCTTTATGAGCATGTTCGGGAAGATGCTGTATCCGGCACGGACATTGAGTTTCTCCGTCACGCCGAATCCAAGCTCGACGCCGATGCCGTCCATTACGCCCAGGGAGAGTCCCGCGGACATCTCGAAAGGCATCGAAGACTGCGCGGATACGCGGCCGGGCAAAAGGACTGCCAGCGCAGCCACGAGGATGAGTAATCTCTTCATTATCTCAGACATTTACGTGTAACAAAAAGTCCCTTTTAATGCAATTTAGTACAAAGTAAACGTTTTTCTGTCCAAACTCAAAGGAAAAAGCGAAAAAACCGCAGTATCATATCCCTGCACCGTCAGTAAAACTCAAATCCTGTGCCTTACCTTGCAAGATGCGCGAATATTTTGGGACTGAATGCGTAAGCCAGACGTTACCGCCGATGACAGACCCTTCACCGATGGTTATGCGTCCCAGAATGGAAGCGTTGGAATAAACTGTGACATTGTCTTCCAGGACAGGATGCCTGGGCTTGTTGACAGGACGGCCTGCCGCATCATAAGAGAAATTCTTTGCACCGAGCGTAACTCCCTGGTACAAAGTAACGTGACTGCCGATGACGGCAGTTTCCCCGATTACGACTCCCGTACCATGGTCAATGGCGAAATGGTCTCCGATGACAGCGGCGGGATGGATGTCGATGCCGGTCGAAGAATGCGCGTACTCGGTCAGCATGCGGGGGATGACCGGGACACCGAGCCTGTACAATTCGTGGGCGGTACGGTAATAAAGCATTGCCGTGACCGCCGGGTAGCAGAAGATGATTTCCTGCGCATCGGAGGCAGCGGGGTCGTTGAGAGCTATTGCCTCGACATCCGTGGCCAGGAGATCCTTGATGGCAGGCAGACGCTCCATGAATGCGTCTGCCGTACCGGAGGGACTGACGGCTTCTATCCTGGCCGAGATGTTCGCCAGGGCATTCTCTGTCCTGACCTCGCTGTAATCCGGAAAGACAACGTCCTTGACACTGGCCATCAATGATTTTAGATGTTCTACCGTCTGATTGAGGGAAATATACATATGTTTCATTCCGTGGGATAGGTATCGAAAGCGAACAGGATGGTGGAGAGGTAACGCTCGCCAGTATCGGGCAGCAGCGCGACTATCTGCTTGCCGGCATTCTCCGGCAGCCTGGCAAGCCTGAGGGCAGCTGCGAAAGAGGCACCGGAACTAATGCCAACAAGCAGTCCCTCCTTCGATGCGAGCAGGCGGGAAGCCGCTACAGCCTCCTTGTCAGTGACGGTCAGGACGGTGTCGACCGCACTGGCGTCATAAGTATCGGGTACGAATCCGGCACCAATGCCCTGGATGCCATGCTTGCCGGGTACTCCGGTGGACAGGACTGCGGATGTCGCAGGTTCGACTGCCACGACCTTGACTGAAGGATTATGACGCTTCAGTGCACGTCCGGTCCCGCTGACAGTTCCGCCCGTGCCCACTCCGGCGACGAAGATGTCCACGTTGCCTTCAGTGTCACGCCAGATCTCTTCTCCCGTAGTCCTCTCATGTACCGCAGGATTGGCGGGATTGACGAACTGGCCGAGAATCACCGATCCGGGAGTGGAGTCCCTGAGCTCTTCCGCCTTGCGGATGGCTCCTTTCATACCTTCCGCGCCAGGGGTGAGAACGAGTTCCGCCCCAAGGGCCTTGAGCAGGCTGCGTCTTTCCTGGCTCATGGTCTCAGGCATCGTCAGGACCACCCTGTAGCCCTTCGAGGTACCTACCCATGCCAAACCGACACCCGTATTGCCGCTTGTCGGCTCTATGATTGTGGAACCCTCGCGAAGGACTCCCTTTTCTTCAGCGTCCTCGATCATTGCAAGGGCCACGCGGTCCTTGACGCTTCCGCCCGGGTTGAAATACTCAAGCTTCAAAACAATGGAGCCCAACTGTCCTTCAAGTCCGGACACCCGCAGAAGAGGGGTGTTGCCGATTAGACTGGTCAATGAATCGTAAATCATAATGCAATTTGTTAAGTGTTTATACAAATGAAGAACCCCGCAGGTATGGACCGGCGGGGTTCTTCGGGGTTATGCAGCGACTACACACGCGAAGCTCCTCACCAGACCATCGGACCGGCGCAACAGAGACAAGCGTATGCGTTGATTGTTCTCATTTCATGACAAAGTAAGTGAAAGCTTCGGACAAATACAAATTTTTAGACAAAATATTC
>CAMJHW010000055.1 GCA_946405645.1 uncultured Bacteroidales bacterium | reverse complement strand
TACCTGTTCGATGAAATGACATTCGTCGACTGAACACGATGAAAAACAACTGAATGCTATGAAAACCACAAGAAGATTCCTTCTGTTTGCAGCCGTCGCTGCATTGTTTGCGGGCTCGTGCTCGCCGACCCGCCACGTCACCAATTCCGCAACCGTCCAGCCGGCTTTGGAACTGGAAGAGTGCGACATCGAGAATCCCGGAACCAGGATGTTCCTGGAAGAAGTCGATTATTCGAACGATCCCGACTACACCGTTTCATTTGCAAGGGACTACAGGAAAGAGCACGGAGCCAACGACAGGCCGCTTCCGGTCAGGATCTCGTGGAATGGAGGGTCTGCGGCCAGTATCCGGTTGTCCAAGTCTCCTCTTTTCGAGAATGCTTTCGAAGTGTCGGCGGAGACTTCTCCCGCCGAGGTCTTCAACCTTGTCCCCGGTGAGAAATATTACTATAAGGTACTGGCTGCCGACGGGAAAGTCCTGAAAAGCGCGTGCGTAATGCCCGTAGGCCCGCTTCGCATGATCAACGGAGTGGCCGGCAACATGCGCGACCTCGGCGGCTGGAAAGCCGAAGGAGGACATATCGCCTACGGCAAGCTCTACAGGGGCGCCGCCCTCGAGAGGATTTCCGACAAGGGAAGGGAGATATTCCTCAAGGACCTGGGAATCTCCGTCGACCTGGACCTGCGAGGGATCAAGGAAAGTGAGTACAAGGTAGGAGCCGTGATGCCCGAGACCGTATATCTCAAGCTCCCCGTCGAGAAGAACCTCGGCAGGGGTACGGGCAATACCGAGGAGCTCTACCAGCAGGCCATCCGTTCGATCATCGGCTGGCTTGGAGAAGGCAGGTCCGTATTCTTCCACTGCGCCGGCGGCGCCGACCGTACCGGCTCGCTTGCTTTCCTCATCGAGGCGCTTCTGGGCGTTTCGGAAAGCGACCTTTCAAAGGATTATGAACTGACCACCTTCGGAAGGGCGAATACCCGTCTGAGGAACTATCGAGCCACGGAAGAGGAAACGCATATCCTCTACGAGCTTGTCACCTATCTTCGTCAGTTCGGCGCACCGGGAACCAGCATCAATGAACTTGCGCTGAACTGGGCCACCACCAGACACTCCGACAAGGTGGACCCGCTCACTCCGGGCGAAATCCATCTGCTGCGGCAGTATCTGATCGTCAAGGACTGATCTAAAGCTTGATATAAACCTTCTTCCGGTACAAAAGGAGTCCGACGCTCCAGCAGATGAGCATAAAGAGGAGGGCGTAGAGGAGCGAAGCCCACTCGGGAGGAAGGAAGCCGCGGAAGAGTTCTGAGGCCTTCCGAGGGATCGAAAAATGCCAGGAGATGGTCGCAAGGACTTCACTCAGCACATAAAGGGCAAGGGGGTTGACGCCGAATACCTTGAAGAATCCTGCCCGGTCACGCTCCGGCATGTCGCCCGAGCGGACGGGGCGGGCCGTGAGGTTCCCGTCAAGCAGAAGGGAAAGCAATGCGAGGAGGATGGCTGCGGAGCCGCATGTGACGAGCACGAAGGAGGGTGACCATATGGTTTTGTTGAGCGGGAGCCATATCCTGACGATGAGCCCCGCTACAAGCAGTACCGCTCCAAAGGATGCCATGCGCAACACTCTGCCTCCGGGTGTGCTGTCAGACTTGAGAATCCTACCGCACAGATAGCCTAATATGGCGTGAGCCACCGAAGGGATCAGGCCCAGCAGGCCTTCCGGATCCACAGGCATCTGCCTGTAAAGATGGTTCTGTCCCAGCAAGGCAATGTCTACTTTCGCGATTATGCTCGTTTCGTCATTGACGTAACCGTTGCCGGCCAGGAGCAGGACGGAATAAAGACAAAGAAGCGCAGCCGCGATGCCGGCAAGGGGTCCTGGCTTGAGCTTCCTTGCCAAAAGGGCTACGGCACAATATGACAGGGCAATCCGAACGAGCACTCCCGTCAGACGGAAATGATCGAACGGAAGCCAGTCACCGCCGAGCAGGCATCCGAACCAGAAGATGCCCCAGCAGACCAGGATGATCGATACTGTGCGTCCGAGGATCTTGCCAATGCTTTTTGGCGAAGCCAGAGCGACAGACACCCCCATTATGAACAGGAAGAACGGAAAGACCATGTCGCAGGGAGTCATGCCGTTCCATTGGGCGTGACGGAGGAAGGGAAAGGACTTCCCGGCTCCGTTGTTGACGATTATCATGAAACAGACCGTCATTCCGCGGAGGATATCCACGGAAAGGAAACGGTCCTTGAGAGTCTTTCCGGACATTTGAACAGTCTAACGGATGACCTTCACCGGAGTGAGAATGAAGCGGAAGGTATAGTCTCCATAAGGAAGCATATACTCCGGCTGCGGCACGGCACCCCAGCTGTTGACGCAGCCGAGACCCATCTGAGCCTTGTCGATCAAAAGATTGGTGACGGGGTCCTCGTCCAGCTCTCCGGAGTGGCGCTGGCCCTTGACCGGACCGTCATCAAGCGTCGATACACGGTAATGCAGGGCAGAAGCGGAGAAAGGCTCCTCGGAAGTCACTTCCAATCCCCTGCCGGAGGCATCGACTATCCGCCACCAGCGGATATCGCTCTTGGTACCTGTCTCCTGAGGACGGATATATGGATAGAACTGGCTGCCGACGCTCTGGTCATAGATGCCCAGCGGCTGAGAATCCTTGCGGTCGGAATAATTCTCAACAGGGCCGCGGCCGTAGTACACTATGCGTTCGAACGACTTTGGCATCGGGAGCTGTACTCCGAAGCGGAACATATTTGCCACCTTGGCTTCGGGATCTGCCTTGAAAGACTCTGTCACTTCTACGGCGCCTGCATTGTTGATACGGTATATCATCGTGAGTTTGCCGCTGACGGCGGCAATCTCGTATTCAGACTTAACGACTGCCAGGCCATCTTCCATTGAAGACTCGATCGACGTGAGCCTCATCTGGGGATCATTCCATACGGCGTAACGGCGCTGGAGTCCCGCGCCGAAGTCGTTGTCGGTGGGAGCGCGCCAGAAGTTCGGAGTCAAGGACTCCCCTTCCGCCAGCATCTCCACGCCACCTGCCGAGTAACTGACCATTGCACCCGAGCGACGATTGAACAAGACAGTGAATCCGTCTCCGCTCACCGGGATGTAATTGCGGTCAGCGGCATCGATGACTGGAAGGGACAGAGGCACGTTGTTGGTCTCGACGTTGGCTATACAAATCTCGTGAGCCGGCCGGTCACGCAGCACCAGCTGCTGCTTCGCCACGGCAAAGCCGGCCGGCAGCAGGCCTTCGGCCTCCTTGAGGACATACTTGACGTTGAGAAGCCATTCTCCGGGAACGTCGATGGAGCCCAGGGGCAGACGGAGGGCCGTCCGTCCCTGCGGAGCTACAGACAATTCTGCGACGCTCCCCCGACGTACAGTCTCACCGTCGCGCAGAAGCTCCCATTCGAGCTCATAAGCGGACAAGTCGCGGAAAAAGTTCTCGTTGTACACCTCGATACCTCCGGAGAGGTCCTTCAGTTCCGTCCAAATACTCTGGTAATAATACCCGACCTCATACATATGCGGATTAGGCACTCGGTCCGGACTGATGAGGCCGTTGTCACAGAAGTTCTGGTCGCTGACGTCGAAACGGTTGAAGTCTCCGCCGTATGCGTAGATCATCTTTCCGTCCTTCCCTGTCCATCGGATGGACTGGTCGACGAAGTCCCAGATGAATCCTCCCTGATATTTGGGATACTTGCGGATGAGGTCCCAGTACTCCTTGAAGCCGCCCTCGGAGTTGCCCATCGCGTGAGCATACTCGCACTGGATGAGAGGCTTGGTACGGGCGGGATCCTCACAGTAGCGCTGTACGCCACGGTAGTCCATATACATCGGGCAGTAAATATCGGTCTTACCCTCATACCCGGCGCGCTCGTACTGAATCGGACGCGTACCGTCCATCGATCTCACCCAGTCGTAAGCAGCCTCGAAGCATTCGCCGTAACCGCCTTCGTTGCCCAGCGACCAGACGATCACCGCCGGGTGGTTGCGGTTGCGCTGGACATTGCGGCGGTTGCGTTCGACATGCGCGTCCTTGAAACGGACGTCATTGCCAAGGGTCTGGGGGCCATAACCCATACCGTGGGACTCGACGTCCGCCTCGGCGACCACATATATGCCGTACTTGTCGCAGAGGTCGTACCAATAGCTGTCATTGGGATAGTGGGAGGTACGTACAGCATTGATATTGAACTGCTTCATTATCCTGATATCCTGCTCCATCCTCTCGCGCGGAACGACATAGCCCCCGTCGGGGTCCAGTTCGTGACGGTCCGCTCCCTTAAAGAGTACGGGCTGACCATTGACCAACACTTGCGAATCCTTGATTTCCACCTTCCTGAAACCCGACTTTACAGGAATGACTTCGGTGACTGCACCCTTCTCCAGCGTCGACAACCTCACCGTATACAGATTGGGAGTCTCGGCGGTCCATTTCATAGGATCCTCAACATCAAAATGAGTGTAAACCGTGCCGTCTAAGGCAGCCTTTGCTGAAACAGCTTCACTCTTGACGACTTTCCCCGCAGGATCTACCAGTTCGACCTTCAGGTCGGACTTTGCCGACAGGTCGACTTCGACGGACAAGGAACCATTCCGGTATGAGCCGTCCAGGTCTGGAGTCACCCTGACATCCGCGATATGCTTCTTCGGACGCGAATACAGATAGCTGTCGCGCGCCACTCCGCAGAAACGGAAGAAATCCTGGTCTTCAAGGTAGGATCCGTCGCACCAGCGGAAGACCTGGAAAGCGATGAGGTTCTTCTGCCCGGGAATGATGTATTTAGTCAGGTCGAACTCGCACTCCAGCTTGCTGTCCTCGCTGTAGCCGACGAACTTTCCGTTTACCCAAAGATATATGTTGGATGTCACAGAGCCGAAATGCGCGATGACTTCCCTTCCGTTCCAAGAAGAAGGGATTTCGATCTCGCGGCGATACGATCCGACGTGATTGTTCTTCGAAGGTACCCGCGGAGGATCGTTCTCGAACTGGTTGCTCCAGGGATAGTTGACGTTGGTATACATAGGGTCGCCGTATCCGTTGAGCTCCCAGATGCCGGGAACGGGCATGATGCCCCAGCCCTTGTCGTTGAAGCCAGGCTTCCAGAAATCAGTCGGACGGCTGTCTGCGTCCGCCACCCAGTCGAACTTCCATAGTCCGTGGAGGGTCATGTAGTTGGAGGATGACTCGGGCACTCCCGCTTCAGCCGCCGCAAGTGACTCATATGCAAAGTAATGAGCATGCATGGGAGCACGGTTCACAGCATTGACGGCAGGATCCTGCCATTCGGTGAAGGTCTGGGCATAGGCAAAGCTGCAGGCGAGGCACAGCAGCAGGGACAAAGTCTTTCTCATGGGTACAGTCATTAGTTTCATACAAATATATCATTTTCCTTCCAATTTGCTATATTTGTGGAAACACCAAAACTACGGATCATGAAAAAATACCTGTTCGTTCTTTGCCTGAGCCTGCTCTGGCTGCCCGTGTCCGCAGCCCCCAATACCGTCACCAGCCCGGACGGAAGGCTGGCCGTCACAGTGTCTGACGACGCCCGTTACAGCGTCACCCTCGACGGCAAGGACATCATACTTCCTTCGGTTCTCGGGTTCCGCTCCAACCGCGGCGACTTCATGAATGCCAAAGTCACGGAAGCCGAGTCCTCGGCCATTCACGACTCATATACCCTCGACCGCATCAAGAAAGGCCGTATCACATACGACGCCAACGTCCTGATATGCACCCTGGAGAACGAAGCCGGCGATGCCGTCAAGGTGGAGTTTTGCGTCAGCGACAGCGACGTCGCTTTCCGCTATGTCGTGGACAATCCCCGCTGGGCAAGCATCCGCATCTTCGAAGAGACGACGGGATTCGATTTCCCGGAAGGGACCACCACCTTCCTCACCCCTCAGAGCGACGCCATGATAGGCTGGCAGCGCACCAAGCCCAGTTATGAGGAGTTCTATGCCATCGACAAGCCCATGAGCGAGAAGTCGCAGTACGGTCACGGCTACACCTTCCCCTGCCTCTTCAAGGTCGGCGACGACGGCTGGGCGCTCGTGAGCGAGACCGGAGTCGACAGCCGCTACTGCGGCAGCCGCCTGAGCGACTGGAGTCCGCAGGGAGGCTACAGGATCGAATTCCCGATGCCGGAGGAGAACGACGGCAACGGCACGGTCGAACCGGCTTTCGCAGTCCCCGGATCCACCCCCTGGCGCACGATCACCGTAGGCAGCACCCTTAAGCCGATAGCCGAAAGCACCGTCACCTGGGACGTAGTGGAACCCAGATATGTCTCGAAGCACAATTACAAGTTCGGCAAGGGCACCTGGAGCTGGATCCTCTGGCAGGACGGCAGCATCAACTACGACGACCAGGTCAAGTACATCGACCTTGCCGCCGCCATGGATTTCCAGTATGTCCTCGTGGACAATTTCTGGGACAAGAACATCGGCTACGAGAGGATGGAGGAACTGGTTAAATACGCACATTCCAAGGGAGTGGACGTGTTCCTCTGGTATTCGTCCAGCGGTTACTGGAACGACATCTCGCAGTGCCCCCTCAACAAGATGGACAGCCCCGTCGAGCGCAAGAAAGAGATGAAGTGGCTCCAGGACATAGGGGTCAAGGGCATCAAGGTCGATTTCTTCGGAGGCGACAAGCAGGAGACCATGCGCATATATGAGGGCGTCCTCAGCGACGCGGACGACTACGGACTGATGGTGATATTCCACGGCTGCACCCTGCCCCGAGGCTGGGAAAGGATGTATCCCAACTACGTCGGCAGCGAGGCCGTCCGCGCTTCGGAGAACCTCGTATTCGGTCAGCACGAGTGCGACATCGAGGCCCAGAACGCTACGCTCCATCCGTTCATCCGCAATGCCGTCGGATGCATGGAGTTCGGAGGATGCTTCCTCAACAAGTTCCTGAACAAGGCCAACGCGCGCAGGCCGATACGCCGCACCACCGACGAGTTCGAGCTCGCCACCGCCGTCCTCTTCCAGAACCCCATCCAGAACTTCGCGCTGGCGCCGAACAATCTCGAAGATGCTCCCGCCTACTGCCTTGACTTCCTGAGGGATGTGCCCACCACTTGGGACGATATCCGTTACATCGACGGTTATCCCGGCAAATATGCCGTCATCGCCCGCCGAAAGGGAGTTAAGTGGTATGTCTCGGCCATCAATGCGGATGCAACTCCGTACAAGCTCGATCTCAAGGCAGTGGCTACAGAGTTAGGCTCCCCCGCCTCGATGACCGTCCTGCACGGCGGCTCGCAGCAGCAGAAGGCTGTCGACTACAAGGCAAAGGCCGGCTCGAAAGCCGCCAAGGCCAACCTGGTAGAAATCGCCCAGAACGACGGCGCCGTCGTCATCATCGGATAGCGTGCTATATAAATAACTGCAAGTTAATGACTTACGCAAAAACCCTCCCCAAATAACCAGGGAGGGCTTTATCATAATATGCTGTCAAAGAGAGAGTTACATAACACGTCTATTTGAACAACAGAGGAACGAACTCGCTGAGGTAGATCCTCCAGTTGCGCCAGATATGGCCGCCATCGGTTTCCATGTATTTGTATGGATATCCTGCGGCGTCAAGTTTTGCGCGGAACTCGTTGTTGGACTCGATCAGGAAGTCGGTCTTGCCGATACCGATCCACAGCATCGCGGGCTTCTTGGAGAAGTAGGTCGCGAGCTTGCCATCCACATTCTCATATATCTCCTTGTGTGCAGCAGTCTGCTCCGACCCGGTGCCGATTGCAGCGGAGAACATGCCCGAATAGTTGAACATGTCGGGATTGTTCAAAGTGATATAGAGGGTATGGAAACCGCCCATGGAGAGGCCGCAGATGGCACGACCCTGCTTCTTGGCGATAGTCCTGTAATGGCTGTCGATGAACTTCACGACCTCAGGGAAAGCGGTCTCGAAGGTGCCCTCCATAGTCTGCGGAAGATCCATCGTCGGACGGGTGTATCCGGTGGAATTCTCCAGCGGAGCGGCCTCTTGGGAGATATTGCCGTTGGTGAAGACCACGATCATGGGCTTGGCCTCTCCCCTCGCGATAAGGTTGTCAAGGATCTGTGTGGCGCGGCCCTGGGTCACCCACGCATCCTCATCACCGCCAATACCGTGAAGCACGTACAGGACGGGATATCTGACCTTGGGATTGTCCTCATAGCCGGCGGGGGTATAGACGGTCATGCGACGGTCAAAGCCTTCCGTAGCACTGTAATACCAAACCTTGGAGACGGTTCCGTGCGGAACGCGGTGAACCGCATACAGGTCGCTGCGCGCACCGGCCTCGGGCACCAGCAATACGCTGGTCAACGAGGCGATGTCGCGGTTGACGAAGACATTGTTGGGATCGATGACCTGAGTGCCGTCAACTGTATATGTGTAGGTGTACATCTCGGGAGCGACCTTGAAAGGAGTAGTGTACTCCCATACTCCGCCCTGCTTCTCGGTGAGCTCGGCGACGCCGGGCATGTCATAGGTAACCTTCTGTCCGCCCATGTCGAACTCCATGGTCTGGAC
>CAMJHW010000054.1 GCA_946405645.1 uncultured Bacteroidales bacterium | reverse complement strand
AGCGCCTGACGGCTTATCATGAGGCCGGGCATGCCGTCGCCGGATGGCTCCTGCCCGGCTGCGACCCCGTCCTCAAGGTCAGCATCATCCCTCGCGGACAGGCGCTCGGACTCACCTGGAGCCTCCCGGACGAGAAGGTCATGATCTCCCGTTCGGACCTTCTGGACGAGATGTGCTGCCTGGTGGGCGGCCGCGTCGCCGAGGAGATCATCAACGACGGAGTGCCTTGCACCGGAGCGCTCAACGATTTCGAAAGGATGACAAAGATGGCCTATGCCATGGTCACGTACTACGGCATGAGCGACAAGGTCGGCAACCTTTCATTCTACAATATGTCCGACGGATACGACCTTACCAAACCCTACAGCGAGAAGACTGCGGAGCTGATCGACGCGGAGGTCAAATCCCTCGTGGACAATGTAACCGAGCGCACGCGCAAGCTCCTTCTCGAGAACTGGGACGGACTCGACAAGCTCGCCCAGCAGCTGATTTCCAAGGAGGTCATAATGGCCGAGGACATAGAGGCGATTTTCGGCCCCAAGGCCGGAAAGCATGGGGAAGAGCGTCTGGCGTCCGAAGAGCCCGCCAAGGAGCCGGAAACGGCCGAAAACGCGGAAGATCATGAGTAATCTGCTCCTGCGCACGCTCTCCGGCATAGGCTTCGTGCTCGTCATGATGGCCGGGCTGCTTTTGGACAAGTTCCTCTTCGCGGCGCTTGTCCTCTTCGTCATGGCCGTCATGATGGCGGAGTTCTACCGGATGACTGTCGGAGAAGGGTTCAAGACACAGCGTATCATGGCCATAGTCGCCGGATGCATAATGTTCACCCTGGTTTTCATCAACCACGCGTTCCATGTCCCCGGCAAGTTCGTCTCCCTGTCGATGGTCCCGATTATCGTGCTGATGATCAGTTCGCTGTATTATAGCAAGAGGGATTCGTTCAAGGATTTCTCGCACATCCTTGCGGGACTTCTGTACATCGCGGCTCCGTTGACCCTCGCCAACCTCATCGCTTTCCGGGGCGGTTCATTCAATGCACTCCTGCTCCTGTGTTTCTTCGTCATCATCTGGTGCTCCGACATCGGAGCATATACCGTCGGAAGTACGTTGGGAAAGAAATACGGTAAGAAACTGTGTCCGGAGATTTCGCCCAAAAAGTCCTGGGCCGGTTTCTGGGGCGGTATGGCATTCTCGGTCATCGCCGTCCTCATACTCCGTCTCGCCAAGCTGATGGAGCTTCCTGCCATCCATTGCGTCATCCTTGCCGTCATCATGCATGTGGCCGGCGTCTATGGCGACCTCTTCGAGTCGCAATGGAAACGCGCCTGCAATGTCAAGGATTCCGGCAAGATCATCCCCGGCCACGGCGGAATGCTCGACCGCTTCGACAGCGCGCTTTTCGCAGTCCCGGCCGGTGCGATCTACCTTTCACTCTTAGACCTTCTCTGACAATGCATATAGACCACGACTCATACGGCTCCGTTGCATTGGCGTACGTGATATGCGCCATAATCATCGTCATCTTGAGGTTGTTCATCCGCAATCCATGGATATTCTGGCCGTTGGTTGCAGTCGTGTTTGCGATAGCCGTATGGCAGACGTTGTTCTTCCGCGTTCCGGACAGGCAGTGTCCCGGGACGGGCAGCGTAGTCACATCCGTCGCGGACGGCAAGGTAGTCATAAACGAGAAAGTGTTCGAGCCGGAATTCCTCAAGCGGGAATGCATCCAGGTGTCCGTTTTCATGGACTTCTTCGACGTCCACGCCAATTTCTGGCCCTTGGACGGAACCGTCACGTACTACAAGTATCATCCGGGGAAGCATCTCCTGGCTTTCCTGCCCAAGTCTTCCATATACAACGAGCATTCCTGCACCGTCATCCGCACTGATGACGGAAAAGAAATCATGTTCAAGCAGCTGGCGGGAACCTTCGCCCGCAGGATAGTCTGTTATTCCGAGCCCGGAATGCGTACCAGGGCGGGGGAGCAGTGCGGCATCATCAAGTTCGGAAGCCGCATAGACATGTTCTTCCCGACGGACGCGGACATCAAGGTGAAGATAGGAAACAATGTCCGCGCCTGCGAAAGCGTCATCGCCCTTCTATAAGTTCAAGCAGACGGTCGACCGCCTCGGTATCCGGAACGTGGCGGAGAACGGGGTCCTTGCCGTGATAGATGGACACCTTGTGGTTGCCCTCCCCGACATACCCCCAGTCAGCATCGGCCATCTCGCCCGGGCCGTTGACGATACAACCCATAACGGCTATGACCACGTCGCTCAAATGTGAAGTGCGGCGCTTTACCTCCTCGAAGGCACCCTGAAGATCGTACATAGTCCGGCCGCAACCCGGACAAGCTATATATTCCGGCTTGTAGAAACGACGGCGTGCAGCCTGCATCAGTTCGTCCGACAAGTAAGCTCCGAATCCGGATTCTTCCAAAGACACCTCCGCTCCGTCCTGAAGATAAGTGCCAGTGAAACGGACCTCGTCCAGCTCCTTGTCCAGCAGGCGCTTGCCGAAATCGCACGCTGCGTCAAGCAGGAGTTTCGCCCGCGAGGGCGCATGATACTCCGCGGTTGCCGTCCTGCCGCTGAGACCCAGGCGCACCATGCTGGAAGCAGTGCGTCCACCGTATCTGTCGGAGAGGTACTGGCCGACGGGTATCTCATTCTCCGGATCTTCGGTAAGCGAAACCCGTACAGTGTCTCCCAGTCCTTCGGACAGAAGCGCGGAGATACCGACACAGGACTTGATCCTTCCGGAATCGCCATTGCCGGCCTCGGTGACGCCCACGTGCAAGGGGAACACTACGCCGCGTTCCTGCATCATGGCCGCCAGTTGCCGGTAGGCGTTGACCATCACGAGCGTATTGCTGGCTTTAAGGGAAACGACGACCTGGTAGAAGCCGGCCTCGATGCACATCTCCACCCATTCCATAGCAGCCATAGCCATGGCGAAGGGTGTATTCCCGTACTTGTCGGTGATGTATTCGCCCAGAGAGCCATGGTTGAGGCCGATGCGGATGGCCGTGCCATGCTCCTTGCACACCTCGAGAAGGCGCGCGAACTGGAGCCTGGCCTGGTCGTGGTCCTTATGGAAATTGCCGGGATTGATCCTGACCTTGTCCACGTACGGGGCTACGGCGATCGCCGTAGCGGAAGAGAAGTGGATGTCGGCCACGATGGGAGTGTCTATACCGGCTGCCCGCAGCCGGTCCCTGACCTCCGCGATGGCCGCCACCTCCCTTTGGCCCGGCACGGTGATGCGGATGATCTCCGCGCCCGCGCCGGCAAGTCTTACACATTGCCGATACGTCGCCTCGACATCATCCGTATGCGTATTGCACATGGTCTGAACCACGATGCGGCGCCCGCCTCCGATGGTGACGCCGCCGCATTTCACTTCCAAAGATTTCATTTGCTCTCCTCCCCGTAAACAATGGCCTTGGCTTCCTTGCGGAGCACGGCCTTGGTCTTGCCCGACTTGCGGGATATCTGGAAATACAGGCCCGCCGTGACCATGACGTCCAGCGGATATGCAAAGGAGTAATAATACTCGCTTCTGTAGTCCGGGTCGAACAGGTTGGACCATCCGTAACGGACCTTGGCATTGACGTGGAACTCGACCGGATCGAAAACCAGGGCGAAACCCGCACCTGCCTTGATCCCGAAGTCGAAACGCCTGTCCGAATCGAGGAAGCTGTAACGGATATCGTCGGAAACGAGCTCACCGATACGCTCGATGTTCAACCTCTTTCCTCCATAGGGCCCAATATCGATCATAAGCTTGAAATGGCCGACGTCATAGTGGACGTGGGCCAAAGTGTGCAGTTCAGCATAGTCATACACACACTCCGTGGCTCCGGATATCTTGGCTATATATCCAGTATCCTCATTCATTTTCATCTTGTAGCCCTCATGGCCGTACGCAGCTCCGACCTTAAGGCCGAAATACGGCATGTAGCCGAACAGCTTGCCGTAACGGACGAAATTCACTTCGAAGTACTCGGGGGAGAAACGCCAGTCCTGAGTGTATGGGGGATTGAACTGCATGCGGTTGAATCCGGCGCCTCCTTCGACGCCGACCATCATGTAATCGTTGAGCTGGAACACCCGGTTCACGTTGACGGTATCCAGATATGCGTCACTATAGACGGTAGTGTCCCGCTGTTCGGCACGCCTCGGCTTCCTGTCGTTGCCGGCGGAAGCCTGGAGGCCCGAAAAAACGGACAGGACGGTAAACAGTATGAATGCAGCGTATCTTTTCATTGCCTAGTCTCTGAACAATTCTTCAAGGTCGACCGTCTGGTCGATCTCAGCTGACTCCATCACCTCGAACCGGAAATCGTCCTTCAGTTTGAAGAACTTGACCTTTTCCGGCTGCCGGTGCTCCAACAAGGATCCGGAATCCACGATGGAGTTGCGGTTGACATCCTCCGTAATACGGATGCAATAGGTCCCGGCCTTCAGGTAAGGGAACGCCAGGGTGCAATCGCCGTCGATGACATACTGGCGGAGTATCTTGTCGCGTTTGTCGGTCAGAAGGTCTATGATATACTTCTGATGGACCCCGGTGAGAACGAGGTTAAGCGTGCTGAGAGTCTCGTCCGTAGGGAGTGTGACCTTAACCTCCGTACTGTCGTTATAGAAACCATTGATGTCCCTGAAACGCCTGTGCGGCATCTTGAGGATGTAATCGTATCCGGTGAGAAGCTTCTCGTCGGGCATTATGGTGAATTTGCGGATGTTGGTCGAATCGGGGATGACCCTGAACCTCATCTGCTCTTCCTGCTGGCGGGGATTGATGGAGCGGAGCGTGAGTTCGTCGAAGCCTTCATTTATCACGGGGTATGTGAACTCGAGACTGTATCCGTACTGTTCCACCGTCTCGGGATTCACCGTGAGTTTGTAAAGGCATATGGTGTCTTCGTGCTTTATGTCCCTGCGGGAGCTCTTGGAGGCGGCACTGCCCCCCTTGGAGCCGTCCTCCGAGGAATAGAACACCTTGACATGCTCCAGGAAAGGAGCGAGACGCCCCAGGGAATCTGTCTTCCGGTAATTCACGTACATATGGAGCGTATCGGGCTGTTTTGCCTTGTCGTTCACCCAGACTTCCAAGCTGTCGCGCTGGATGTTGAACTGGGTGATGAGCCTGCCGGCGGGGACGCCTCGGATCCACATCGAATCTATATGGGCGTTCGGGGCGTTGAAAGTAAGGTAAGATGAACGGTCCGTCACACGCACCTTCTTTGCGATGAACTGACGGCTGGGCTTTTCCCTGAAGAGCGTCAGCTCATATTCGTTCTTCCTGGCCAGACAGGAGACTGTGTCCTTCATGTCGAGTTTCTTCACTTCCAGCAACGTGTCGTTGACTACGGAAACGGGGCGGATGACGGAGTCGGCGAAGGCGATGAGCTCTTTCTCGGAAGGATCGTAGATATTGTTGTTGTTGCCGTCCTTGACGGCGTATAAACGGTAAAGAGTGTCCTTGATGTTGCGGATACAGAAGAAACCCCAGTCATCGGTCTTCGTGACCGCAAAGGGCCTTCTGAGCATCACTGCGGAATCCGCATGGTCCTTGTACAGCATCACAGTTACGCCCTTGACGGGGTCAAGTGTATTGCAGTCCTGTACGATGCCAGTAACCATCAGTGAATCTATGGTCTCACCCGTAGAGAACACGTATGTGAAACCCGGGAAGATGTTGCCTTCATTGTTGTCTGCCAGGGCGTCGATGAAATCGAGAGTGTACGTCATGTCCGGAAGCAGGTCCTCCTCGAAGGTCACGATGACGGACTTGCCGCGCAAACGGCTCTTGGGAGGTCGCATCTGGGGAGGGGAGAGCACGATGTTGGACGCGCTCTTGATGGTGACGTATTCATTGAAAGTGAAGGTCAGGGTAGTTCCGTGCGTGGGTACGTTCACAGACATGTGTTCCGGCGAGAATCCGACTATCCTCGGCGGGATCGTATCCTTGGCACCGCCCGTAGGAGCCTGGGTGGTGTTCGCGCACGAATGCGAGAACATCATCGACCCCAGCACGATGGCTACGGGAATGACCGGGAAAAACCTGCTGATTATCTTTTTCATATATCGGTCCTGACAATTTTCTGGATGCCGTCGATGCGGCTGAGGTTTTCAATGATGGAGTCGAGCACATCCTTGTCGTGGACGAGGAGTTCGATATACCCTTCGAATATGCCGTCCTCCGAGCCCAGGTAAACCTTTCTCATGTTCACTCCAAGAACCTCGGAAATGTAATGGGATATGGAGTTCAGGAGACCGACCTTGTCGATGCCCCTGAGCGATATGCGGACCGGGAAAGCCTGCGTCCCGTCCGAAATGTCCCACTCGGGAATGACCACGAGGTTGCCGTACTTGGAAGCAAGGCTTCCGGCCACGGGGCAGGATTTCTTGTGGATGGTCACGATGCCGTCCGGACTCCTGAACCCGAGGATAGGGTCGCCCGGAATGGGGTTGCAGCAGGACGCAAGGACGAACTTGCGGCCAGTGGGGTCGTCCGCCTTGAGCTTATAGCTGTCATGCTTGATGGAAGAGACGGGAGTGACTGCAGGGAAGAGCGCTTTCTGGATCGTCCCGGGCTTGATGAGACCGAGACCAAGACGGAAACAGAACTCGTCCATGTCGCGCAACTGCACGTATTCGAGGATCTTCTGAACGTTTTTCTTGGTCCTGGGTATGCCGTCGTTGGACATCTCCGCCTCATAGAGCTTGCGTCCGGCGGCGGTTATCTCCTCACGCCTGTCCTTGAAATTCTCTATGACGATGTTCTTGGCATGCCTGGTGACGAGGAACTGGAGCCACTCCATCTTCGGATGGGCATTCTGCGCAGTGATGATCTCGACCTGGTCGCCGGTATGGAGAACGTACGACAAAGGAACGAGTTTCATATTGACCTTAGCTGCGATAGCCTTGTTGCCTATATGCGTATGTATGAGGTATGCGAAATCAAGGGCTGTAGCACCCTTCTGTATGGACTTCTGCTCTCCCTTCGGGGTGAAGACGATGATCTCGCTGCTGACAAGGTCGTTGTGGATGATGTCGAGCAGTTCGAGGGCGCTCACGTCCGCGCTCACGAGGATCTCCTTCACCTTGGCGAGCCACTTGTCCATCTCGCTGTCGTTCTCGCCGACGTAGCCTTCGTTCTTGTACGCCCAATGGGCGGCGATACCTTTCTCAGCGATATCGTCCATTCGCTTCGAACGTATCTGCACTTCGATCCAGATGCCTATCTGGCTCATAAGGGTACAGTGCAGGGCCTCATATCCGTTGCTCTTGGGATGGCGCACCCAGTCACGAACGCGGCTCGGCTGATACTTGTATATACCGGTGATGATGGAGAATATGTGGTAGCATTGGTTGCGTTCGGACTCCTTGGAATCGACCGGAGGAGTGAAAATGATGCGGACGGCGTAAAGGTCGTACACCTGCTCGAACTCGACGTTCTTGGTCCTCATCTTGTTCCATACCGAATACGGGGTCTTGATGCGCTTCTTGATCTGGAAGTCGAACCCGGCGTCCTTCAGGGCGGCGGAGATGGGAGCAATGAACTCGTCGATGCTCTTGTCCTTGTCCACGACGCTCTCGTCGATGCGGCGGGTGATCTCCCGGAACGCCTCCGGCTCCTTGTACTTGAGCCAGATGTTCTCCATCTCGGACTTTACCTCATAGAGACCGAGCCGGTGGGCGAGGGGAATGAAGATGAACATCGTCTCGCTGAGGACCTTGTCCCTCTTGTGCTCGGGCATGAACTCGATCGTGCGGCAGTTGTGGAGGCGGTCGGCGAGCTTGATCAGCACCACTCTGACATCATCGTTGAGGGTAAGAAGGATACGCTTGAAATTCTCCGCCTGAAGAGTGTCGGTACTGCCGGACTTGAGGTCCTTCTGGTTGTCGAGAACCGTCTTGATCTTGGTCAGGCCGTCCACAAGCGAGGCTATCTTGTCCCCGAAAAGATTGCGGATCTCATCTACCGTGAAGTCCGTATCTTCGACGACGTCGTGGAGGATGGCGGCGCAGATGGACTTGCAGCCGAGACCGATATTCTCTACCACGATGCGGGCGACCGCAATAGGATGGAGTATATATGGCTCGCCGGAGCGGCGGCGGACGTTCTTATGCGCCTCGTTGGCAAACTCGAAGGCCTTCTGGACCAAAGCCATCTCCTCATCGGAACGGCAGCGTCCAGCGGCGACTTTCTTCAACTCGCCGTACTCCTTGTTGATGAGGTCATAGTCCTTCTGCGTGAAATTGGAGAAACTCATAGGCTTTCTTCCTCCCCGTCATCTTTCATCTCTTCCCTCAGGCGATCCCACATAGGAGTGAAGTCCTTGAGACGTCCTTCGGGTATTTGATAACTGTCGACATTCTGTATGCCATAGCAGAGCTGGGCTCCGTAAATGACGATCTGCCAGCTGTAATTGAGCCAGATAAGGAACAGCGGGATGGCGGCGAGCACTCCGTAGACCGCGTTGAGCCGGGTCATGAAGATCTGCGTCTTCAGGTACATGAACTGGAAAAGCACAAAGACGAATCCGGATACCATAGCCGCAATGAAAGCGTTCCTGTAATACACCTTAGGGGCAGGTATGAACTTGTACATCGCCGAGAAAGTAAGTACCGTGACGGCATAGAATACCAACCATCCCAGGAAAGTCATGAAGCCGGAAACCTCTGCAATATGCACGCGGATACCCACCAGGCTCGTGATATTGGAATAGATCGCAATCCCCGCACCGAAGATGAAGACGATGAAGGGAGCGAGGAAAAGGGCGAGGAAGTAGAACGAGAAGCGGGTATAGAGCTTGCGGGGAATC
>CAMJHW010000053.1 GCA_946405645.1 uncultured Bacteroidales bacterium | reverse complement strand
CCGCGACAGGAGCCGCGCTGGCCGATGTCCCCGGACATCGCGTCCGCAGCGCCGCCACCGCCATAGTTCCCTCCGAGGTGACCCCCGCTCCCGTATCTCCAGTCGTGGAGGAAAGCCCTATAGCTCCCGTAGAGGATGAAGCCGGGGAAAGAGGCAAAGTAGAAACAAGCGTTTCCAAGCCTGAGAACGTTACTTCCGAACCGGCGGTACGTCCTTCCGTTCCGGCCACAAGGCCGGTTGTAACCGGTACTCTGGACGATCCTTTCGCCTGGCCCGAGGAGGAAGATGCGGAGGATTCCGGAAGGAAGCCGTCGTTCACCCTCTCCGGCAACGCCATGACCAATGATTTCAGCGGTACCGACATCCGACAGATGAGGATACCCTCCGCAGGTGTCAAGACACGCACTGGAGTCGAAGAGAAAGGTTCGTCCACCTTCGACATCCCCGTGACTTTCGGAGTCGGAGTTCGTTTCAACCTCTCCGACCGCTGGGCCCTCGGAACCGGCGTCAACTGGTCTAAGCTCTCCAGAACGTTCAACGGAGTCTATACCGAAGTGAACGGCAGCGGCGACATCACCCGCAACATCAATTCCGAAATCGTCAACGACATCCACTACATCGGGGTTCCGCTCAACCTCTATTTCAACATCTTCGACAGCCGCAACCTCCGCTTCTATGCATGGGGAGGCGGAAGCGCCGAGAAGGGCCTCACGAACCGATTCCGCATCCAGAGCGACTCCGGAGACATCTTCTACAAGGAGGCGGTGAACGGACTCCAATGGTCCGCAGGCGCCGGACTCGGACTTGAGTTCCTGCTCGGGGAGCATTTCGGACTGTATCTCGACCCCAGCGCCAGATACTATTTCGACTGCAGCCAGCCCGTCAGCATCAGGACGAAGCGCCCCTTCATGATGAACTACGAAGTCGGTATCAGATTCAACCTGTAGCAGGATGCGTCACGTCATCAGTATTCCGGACCTTTCCTCCATCGATTCAGCGGCGGAGGATTTTCTCGTTTTGACAAAAGGCCACAGTCTGATAGCTTTCTACGCCCCGATGGGAGCGGGAAAGACCACGTTCACCACGGCCATCTGCCGGGCGCTCGGAGTAGAAAGCGACGCCGTGAGCAGTCCCACGTTCTCAATTGTCAACGAATACCGCACCAAGTCCGGAGATTCGGTTTTCCACTTCGATTTCTACCGCATCAACCGCATAGCCGAGGCGCTCGACATAGGATTCTACGACTATATCGACAGCGGATGCCTCTGCCTGATGGAATGGCCCGAGAATATCGAAGAGATCCTTCCCGAAGAGACCTTGAAGGTCAGCATCTCGGTGGAGGATAACGGCTCACGGACAGTTTCCTGGGAAGACTAGAGGTCCATTCTTTCCACGGACATCCCCACTTCTGTAATGAAACCGTTGATTTCCAGCTGGAAATCCGTCTCTCCGTCCATCCAAAGCGACGGGGCTTCTCCCCTGTCGGGAGGGTTAAGCCCGATGTAGAAATGCTTTCCGGACAGGCAGGCGTTGCGGAAAGAGAAAAGCAGGTGGTCGTTGAAATAATAGCGGCGGGAATCATCGAACGGCGCGGCGACTATGACATTGCCATCCTTATAGACCATAACCGAAGCGTTCCATCTGCCATCGTTGTAGGTCCAGCGTTCCCACGAAGCCTTGCCGCTCCTCGGCGTTATCCTGAGATTCCCGTCGCGTATCCTGATATCATAGATACCCTCAGGGTCGGCATCCACCGAGGTTTCCTCACCATCCGCCACTATATACCAGACCCGCAAGGCGCTTCCTTTGGCCAGCGGTTTCCAATAGCTGAAATACAAGTGACCGCAGTCACGGTAAAGCGCACCGCCGGGATACTCGGGGTTGTCGGACATATGGCTGGCGACCGCCCCCTCTGAGCGGGATATGATCTCCTCGCCGTTCCGGCGGAGGGAGAATCCGTTCCCGGAACGGCTCTGCCCAAGGGTAAACACATCCGCACCCTCTACAAGCAAGCCGCACAGGAACTCCCTGCCGGGATATGAAAACAGTTCCTCCCCGTCCTTGGATATTACCGTCTCTCCGGCAGTGCAGGATTCCGTATAGAGATGGCCGTCCACCAGATGGTGCAGATCGGGGTCGAGGCTCGCCCTGCAGCCCGGTCCGGCGGGGATGGACAAAGTCCTCTCCCCGTTCCGGTACAGGGCGAGGCTGCCGCTGACGGCTCCATAGGAGCTGTCGCGGCGCCAGTCATATCCTTCCGGAAACTCGACCGCGGCCACAAAGATGGAAGTATCCTTAGGCATGACTGTCAAAGCGCCGCCTCCGCCTTCCCTGCGATTGTCCTGATACCGGTCACGGAAAGCCTCGAGATGGGAGATGCCGGTTCCGCTTTCCTTCGCTATGCATCCCGCCAAAAGCAGCACGTAGGCCGTAACAGTCATTATTTTCATCAAGTCTTTCATAGTTCAGATTATCATTGTCCAAGGTTCTGGCGGTCAAGAAAACGGTATCCGGCCGCTTCGATGATGTGACCCGCGCAGATCTCTTCCGTCCCGTCCAGGTCGGCGATGGTCCTGGCCACACGGATGATGCGGTAGAAAGCCCTCATGGATAGGTCCAGCCGCTCCATGACCTTTGTCAGGGTCTCGCGTGCGCTGTCCGACAGGACGCAGTACTTCTCAATATGCTTATTGTTCATCTCTGCATTGGTGAAGATGTTCTCTGTCGCGAAGCGGTGCTTCTGGACTATCCGCGCTTTCAGCACGCGGCCGGCAACTTCCTCGCGGGACTCCCCTCCCCTCTGCGACATCATCCTCTTTGGGTCGAGAGGGTGAAGATACAGATGCAGGTCGATGCGGTCGAGGATCGGGCCGGAGAGCTTTGAGAGATAGGAGATACGCTGCGACGGAGTGCAGATGCATTTGTCACCTTCCCCGTAGAATCCGCAGGGACAGGGATTGGACGCTGCGACGAGCATGAACGACGCCGGATACTCGACCTTGGCCTTGAGTCTGGACACCGTCACCTTGCGGTCCTCCAGAGGACCTCTAAGAGCTTCGATGACCGACTTCGGCATTTGATTGAATTCGTCGAGGAAAAGTACTCCGCCATGAGCCAGGGTGATCTCCCCGGGGATGATGTTGTCCCCGGCGCCGCCTCCGACTATCGCAGGCAGCGAAGCGCTGTAGTGAGGCATACGGAAAGGCCTGGAGCGTATCAGCCCCAGAGCCCTCTCGCCCATACCAGCTACGGAGTAAATCTTGCTGGTCACGATGGACTCCTCCTGGGTCATCGGCGGAAGGATGCCGGACATGGCTTTGGCCAGCGAACTCTTGCCGCTGCCCGGAGGGCCCATCATTATGAGATTGTGCCCTCCGGCCGCGGCAATCTCGATGCCGCGCTTGGCTCCTTCCTGGCCAATGATGTCCGCGAAGTCCGGGAAATCCCCGGCCTGGCGGACGTGATGGCGCGCCCTCTGGAGCTTCTTCCACATCCTGGTGTTCCGCACCAACAGGTCCGTGCAATCCTCTTCTCCAGCCAGTATGCGTACACAGTCTCCAAGGTTCTCCACTCCGTAGATATCGATGTCGTCGAATCCCGCCGCTTCCATTGCGGAGTGAAGGGGCAGGATGCATGCCTTCATACCCTTTGCCCGCGCCATATCGACGATCGGGAGCGCGCCGGCGATGGACCTTACTGCCCCGTCCAGCCCGAGCTCGCCCATGACGAGGAATCTGTCCGATTCCGGAAACGATCGCTGCCCGGAAGCGGCGATGATGCCGAGGGCGATCGGCAGGTCATAGCCGCTCCCGCTTTTGTGCAGGTCCGCAGGCGCAAGGTTGATGATTATCTTGCGCCCGGGAATCCTGTATTCGAGGGCTTGCAGCGCAGTAATGGTCCGAAGGAGGCTTTCCTTGACCGCAGTGTCGGCCAATCCTACGAGATGGATCCCGATGCCGGAGATTACGTCCACTTCCACTGTGACGGGCACGGCATCGATGCCGATGCATTTGGCGCCTATGATGTTGACAAGCATAGCGAAAAAGGTTTTCCGCTAAGATGGCGCAAGAAAAGATGCTTTTCCTTCAGAAAGATGTTTCTTGCGACGAAAGATATCTTTTTTAAGATGCGGGATAGGAAAGGTCGGAATCGTCTCCGGAGAATTCGCGGTCCTGAACCTTGAGGTAATACTCCCAGTACGTTCCGCGCGCAGCACTCTGTACGGTGGCGTTGTCCATGCTGGACATGGCGGAAATGAAATCGGAGAAACGTTTCACCTTCTCTTCACCCGCTCCGATGGCGGCCGGATCGACACCGGCCAGGAGCAATGCTTCCTGATAATGGACGGGTATAGGCCCCTGCCAGCCTAGGGCCTCGAACGAGGTCCTGAAGCCCTCGATGTCTCCGGTCAGAAGCTGATAGCAGAGGAAACGGTTGACGGAAAGCCCGGAGCCCAGTCCCAAGAGACTCATCTGGGCGAGATTGTACTGGGGGTTGTTGGTGACCATGCGGGCTGTGGCGCTGGAGTGGCCGAGGGTATCCGTCAAGTCGGCTGAAGAAGCGTACCTGCGAAGAATGCTCCGTGCCGCCATTTGGTTCTTGGGGTTGCGCGCCAGGATCCCGGCATACTTGCGTACCATCGTGAAATCGCCCTTAACGGCATTGTACCTTATCAATTGATAGAGCGACAGGTGGCTCATTCCGTGGGGAAGATGGCAGGAATACTGGAAAATATGGTGTATAGCCTCGTTCGATACGCCGAGCGATTCTGCCAGAAGGCTGTTGAACAGACATCCGGTCAAGGAATTGTCACCTTCCATATCGAAGTCCCCGGGGCCGGAAACAGGATACTTGAAAAGCCTGTCGCCCAGCATGTCCGTCTCGCCGAGAGCCAGGAATGCGAATGGCATGAGCCTGGGATCCGCCGAAGACGCTTCGGGAGTCGCGGCCTCAAGGACCTTGTCCCAACGGAGCCTCCGGGCATTGACTTGCACCTTGGCCAAGCGTTCCGAGTCCCTGATGCCGGAATCGGTCGCGATGAAAGCGGCGGCGGCGAGAACAAGGACGGCAGCGGCAGGGAGTTCCCAGCCTCGTGCCGGCTTTTCCTCATGACGCCGGATAATCGACGACACCAGTCCGGCAAGCACGGAAATGAGCATTATGTTCACCACCGTAAGATTGGTTTCCAGTCCTGCAGTAAACACCCAGCATAAAAGGGTGGCAACAAGGGCGGCAAGACGGTGGAACGGCAGCCGCAAGCGGCCGAGGATCCTGTCCACACCCCAATAAGTCAAAACGATCACCGCGGCGACAATCAAAGCCCCGACTACGGGGATATCATAGAACTGCACCAGAAAACTGCCGACGGATTCCGCCAGGGGATGAGGGCCGGCCATCACTTCCCGTAACCAGTCAGGAGTAAGCAGGAAGAGGCCCTGGTTCTCAATTTGGATGAGAGAATAAGGCTGAACGAACTGGCTCACACAGAAAACGGCCGCGAAGAGCAGCAGGGGTATGGGGAGGCTCTTTCTCATTTCGCGAACAGTTTCGACACGGCTTTCTGCCGGACCGGAGACTCGGCGCGGATGAAGTCGGGTACATTATAGGATTTGAGCCTCAAATCATTATGGGACGGATCCTTCTGCGGAAGAAGGAAAGGCTTGTCGAAATGGCCGTCACCATTGTAATGGGCAAGGAAAAGCCTGGTATAGCGCCCGTCTATCCTGCGGCTGCTGAAAACTATCCATTTGCCGTTGGAAGACCATGAGTGGTAACTCTCGGTATCGTCGCTGTTGAGTTCCTCCGCCGGAGCGGCCTCTCCGGTCGAAAGGTCCAGCATCCACAGGTCCGCTTCCTTGTGCCAGATCGGGAAAGTGGCAAAAGCCGAATGCGTGAAAAGTATGCGGCCGTCCTTGCATCGCGGGAAAGATACCGATCCTTCCGGGTCCTCCCATACAAGCTCCGGCTCGCCGACGAAGCTGCCGTCCTCAAATCCTATGGACATCAGTTTGTAACGGAGCCTGCCGCGGTTGTTCACGACAGCGCCTACAGTGTCGGCGGCGCAATAATAAAGAGTGCGGCCATCCTCCGACCAGGTCGGGAAGGTCTCCATGACCTCATCCCCGGACAGTGCCGGGCAGAGATACACCGAGTCGGTCTGGAGGTCCATCAATATGATGTCAGAACCGTTGTCGTACACCTCTATGGGCTGCAGGTCGTTTATGGTGAAACTCTGGTGTGTGTCATTGGACGAAAATGCGATGTAGCGGCCTCCGGGATGCCAGGCAGGATACGTGCCCTGGCGCTTCGGCCCCAAGGACGCAATATTCTGGAGCCGGACATCGTCACCGTCGATGAAAAGCGTGCCTCCGCCAGGTCCCCTCGCATGCAGGATCATCCTGGAAGGGTCGCCGGAGTGGAAAGTATGGCAGTTCAGACAGCCCTGGTTGTTGGCCTCCGAAGTGACGATGTCGGTTTCCTTGTAGGAAGCCAGTTCGCGCTGGGTGATGGTGATATAATGCCAGCTTTGATAGCCCGGTTCAATGAGACGATAGACTATATATGGGTCGATCGGATCCTTGGAACGATAGACGGGGAACGGTTTGTAACGGACTCCCCTGACATCACCCTTGTTCCACGCGCTGACCGTGATCCACTCCACACCGTCCTTTATCTCGCGCGACTCCTTGAAACGCCGCCCGTCCGCCATCCGGAAAGTCAGCCGCGCCATGCTTTCCGGGACCGTCACGCCGACATAGTCCGGGAAGACGGGAGGGTACTCGTCCCTGGTATCAAAAGCTGAAGGCCTGCCGCATGAAACCGACAAGACGGCGGCAACGGCAAGGATCAGACAACTATTTTTAAAAAGATGTACCATGGAAAAGCTTTCCGCAAATTTAAACAAAAATAATCCCTTTGAACCACTATTAGACGGAATTGACACGTTTTTGAATGACACTTGACCGTTTTCTGCCTAATTTTGTAAGCATAATTGAAATTTCTATCCAATAACATCGAAACGATACCGATATGAAAAAAACACCCATCCTGCGCATAGCGCTCGTGTCGGCCGTCGTCATGCTGTCCTGCACAGCGGCATTCGGCCAAAAGAAAGCAAAGAAGATCGACGTCGGCGAAGCCCTTTCCGGGTACTTCACCCTTGCGACCGACGAGGCCGCCACTCCCGACGCCAAGGGATTCATCAGAAGGTGGCTGCTCCTCGAGCCGATCAGCAAGCCCAACCGTTCCAACACCGTCTTCACGGACAGCTACATCCGTGACGCGTTCGCCAAGGAACCGTACGAGGGCATGTTCACCACCCTCCCCAAGGACGGACAGAAAGTCAAGGTCATGGTCGAGAAGCAAGCTCCCGTCAACCTCACGGCCGGTCGTCCGCAGATGCCTACCGGACCTCAGGAGCCCGTCTTCGAGAAAGCTACCCTCACATGGTATGCCCTTGACAGCAAGCTATTCAACGTGAAGCTCTTCCGCTTTGCCACCGGGCTTGACAAGGAGCGCTACGGCGCCATCTTCGAGGCATACACCATCGTCGAGTGCGACGAGGATATCGAGAACGTCCGCATGGCAGTCGGCTCCAACTCCGCCTCCATGTGGTGGCTCAACGGCGAAGAGGCCGTCATCCTTTCCGGCGACCGCCGTATGGTCGTGGATGACTGCATGTCCAAGCGCCTCACCCTCAAGAAGGGCCGCAACATCATCCGCGGATCCGTCATCAACGGCCCCGGCATGAGCGACTTCTGCGTCCGCTTCATCGACGAGAACGGCAAGCCCGTCAGGAACCTCAAGATCTACAGCAAGTAAAACCCCTATAAGACATTCTACCATGAAATCAAGAATAGCACTTCTGGGGGCCGTTGCCCTCGTATCCCTTTTCGCTTCCAAGACCGCGAACGCACAGGTCGGAGCTCCCTATATCCATGACCCGTCCACCATCGTCTTCTGCGACGGCAAGTATTACACCTTCGGCACCGGCGGCGGCGGCCTCATCTCCGAGGACGGCTGGAACTGGCACAGCGGAGCCACCCGCCCGGGCGGCGGCGCAGCCCCTGACGCACTCAAGATCGGCGACCGTTACCTGGTCGGCTACAGCGCCACCGGAGGTGGTCTCGGCGGTGGTCACGCAGGCCGCATCCTGACCATGTGGAACAATACACTCGATCCGGAGTCCCCGGACTTCAAGTTCACCGAGGCTGTCGAAGTAGCCTCCTCGCTCGTTGACGAGGACTGCGACGCCATCGACGTCGGCTTCCTCCTCGATCCCGTCACCGGAAAGCTCTGGTGCACCTACGGCACCTACTTCGGATTCATCCGCCAGGTCGAGCTCGACCCCAAGACCGGTTTCCGCGTAGAGGGCAATGAAGCCATCGACGTGGCCATCGACTGCGAGGCTTCCGTGATGATGTACAACAACGGCTGGTACTATCTGCTTGGCACCCACGGCACCTGCTGCGACGGTGTGAACGCCACCTACAATATCATCTGCGGCCGCTCCAAGAGCCCTAACGGACCGTTCATCGACAATGTCGGCCGTACCATGATCGAAGGCGGCGGCAAGATGGTCGCCGCAGCCGAGGAAAGGCGTTTCGGCGCCGGCCACTTCGGACGCTATGTCGTCGATGAGGGCGTTGAGAAGGCTTCCTTCCACTGGGAGGCCGACCTCGACCTCAGCGGCCGCAGCACCCTCGCCATCCGTCCCCTTCTCTGGAAGAACGACTGGCCGGAGGTCGGCGAGCTCGTCAAGGAAGGCACCTATGAGATCGAGTCCGTGCGCAGGGGCTATGCCCTTGAGCTTGCAGTCGACTTCGTCCGCGCCGCGGGCGGCATGAGAGGCTTCGGCCGCGGAGGCGACCAGCCCAACGTCGTCATCGAGA
>CAMJHW010000052.1 GCA_946405645.1 uncultured Bacteroidales bacterium | reverse complement strand
ACGTCGCCTGAGCAGCTGGCCGCACTTCTCACATCCTTCGACCGGCAGTAGAAGGGTGCGGAAACTTGAAAGATTCAGGTTGTAATTTTGGAATCAGTTTCCTAACTTTGTAAGGAAGGCCCCGGAGGAAATGAGGGCCGATAATTTTTTATATATAAGAGTTTATGTCACTGAACAAAGTCATGTTGATCGGTAACGTTGGAAGAGACCCCGAAGTACGTTACCTTGAAGGAGGATCCGGCGCGCAGAACGCCACAAAAGTCGCATCTTTTACACTGGCCACCACCGAGCGTTACAGGGACCGCAGCGGAGAATTGCGTGAGAATACCGAATGGCACAACATCGTCGCCTGGAGGAATTCCGCGGACCTGGCGGAGAAGTTCATCCGCAAGGGCAGCCAGATCTATATCGAAGGAAAGCTCAGAACCCGCTCCTGGACCGACCAGCAGGGAGTGAAGAAGTTCACGACCGAGGTCGTCGTCGACAATATCCAGCTGCTGGGCAAGCGCGGGGACAGTCCCGCAGGCGACGGCCCGGAGGGCTATGGCCAGCAGCGTCCGACGCAGCAGCAGGGCGGTTATCCGCAGCCCGGTCCTTACGGGTCACCCGCTCCGCAGGGGTATCAGCAGCCTGCAGCTCCCCAGGGCTACAACCAGCCCGCGGGCTTCCAGCCCCGCCAGGCTGCTCCTGTCCCCCCGCCTGCGGCCCCGGCTCAGCCTTCAGCCATCGACATTATGGGAGAGGACGGCACGGACGACCTTCCGTTCTGATTTTTCCTGAATAATTTCGAAAGACGGTGCAACGCCACCGTCTTTTTTGCGTTATTATTGCAGAGACATCCGGAAAATGACCAGACAGGAAGCCACAGAGTTCTACAGAAGCCACAGCAAGGCCGTTTACAATACGGCGTTGCGCATAGTCCGCAACCCGGCGGAGGCGGAGGAGATCATGCAGGATACCTTCATGAAGTATTTCACGAAGGGGCTTCCCGGGCTTTCCGAAGCCAGTAAGTCCGCATGGTTACGTACCACGTGCATCCGGATGGCCATAGATTGTCTGCGGCGCAGGAAAAGAGGCCTGGACCTGTTCGTGGACAGGATGCCGGAAGAGATGGAAGAGGAGCTGGAGATTCCGGAAGGATTCGACATCGTCCGGATACGCAATGCGATGGAAGGACTGCCACATCCGTATGCCCTGATCCTGGACCTCATTCTGATCGAGGGGATGGACTATGCGGGAATCGCCAAACTGACGGGGCAGAAGGAAGTCACGCTCCGATCGTGGTATTCTAGAGGAAGGAAGAGACTTATCAAGGAACTCAAAGCACAGACGATATGAAAAGGCTTGACGATTATATACGTGCCAATGCAGGAGCATTCGATACGGAAACTCCTTCTGAAGGAGCGGAAGAGCGCTTCCTGAAGAAGTGGGAGGCGGGCAGGCGGAGGGTCCGGATATTCCGGGCCGTCCTGCCCGCCGCCGCGGCCGCTGCGCTGGCCGCCGTGCTGCTCCTGCCTCCGGCAGACCGCGGCACGGACTGGCTCCGCGCCGCAGACAATACCCCGCAAAGCATCTATTGCAACTATATGGCGCAGGTCGCAAAGGCCTGGGAAGAAGCCGGCCCGGATGAGATGCTCTCCGCGCAGCTCAGAAGCCTGACGGACGAAAGCATTCCTCTGATCGACCTCTTGCCCGAAGAACTCGACGACGCGTCCCAGGCCGAAATCCTCCGGAAGCACTACAACACCCTGCTTGACGGAGTCCATCAACTGATGAAAACAAGATAAACGGATACAGATATGAAAAAGATTCTTTTGACCGCACTCAGTGTTCTTCTGGCCGCTACCGCCAGCCTCGCCGCAACATTCAGCAACAACTATTCCCTGTCGGGATTCACCGGCATCAGGGCCTCCAGCGTCTTCCATGTCGATGTGAGCCAGTCCAGCCGCTATTCCGTAAGCGTAGAGGCTCCCGACTATCTCGAGCCGTACATTTCCGTCGAAGTCGAGCAGAACCAGCTGGTCCTGAGGATGAAACAAATGCCCCGGGCCATCGAAAAGAGGCTGTCCTCCGAGAATTCCGGAGCAGTCGTCGCAGTGGTCCGGATGCCCAGGCTGGAAAGCGTCTCCATGAGTGGAGCCGCGGTTCTCAGAGCAGACGGAGACTTCCCTACCCTCAAAGAGCGTCCTTTCCGTCTGGACATGAGCGGCGCATCCAAAGCCAGGGGGTTGTCACTGTCCGCATCCGCGGCCGTCATTTCCCTCAGCGGTGCCGTCGAAGCCGGCCTGACGGGACGTTTCGGAGAGATGCGCATCGAAACTTCCGGAGCGGCAAGTGCGAAGTTGGGCATCGAAGCTCCCGTAGTGAAAGCAGAGCTTTCGGGCAGCGGCCATCTTAACATGGAAGGAATGTTTGAAGATGTCTCGATCCAGGCGTCGGGCGCTTCCGGCGTACACCTCCTGTCTGAAAAGGTCCTCTCATCCCTCAGAATCCAGGGAAGCGGAGCTTCCTCCATCGATTGCCGCAGCGCAAAGGCGCAGAACGTGAGAGTCGGACTCTCCGGAGCGTCCAACTGCAAAGTGGCGGCGCTCCGGACTTTCGAAGTCGAAGCGTCCGGCGCCTCCTCATGCAGCTACGAAGACGCCCCCGGACTGGACATCGACATCATCCAGGTCTCCCGCGGCGCCTCCCTCAGGAAACTGTAGTTTATTTGCCCGAAGGGGCGTCGAGCCGGAGCTCGGGATGGCGGCGGGAGACGCGTGCGAAGAGCAGAGCGATGAGCACCGCGGCGATGCAGAGCGCGACGAACATCAGTTCGACGCGCACCGGGCCGCTGACCACGCCGGCAGCGGAAGGAGTCGAAGCGGCGGCGGTAACGGCGGCAGAGCCGAGAATGATGCCGGCCAGCCACTTGAAACTGAGCAGCCCCAGGTTCTGAACCCAGTAGATCAGCGAGTATGTCGTGCCGAGGACCTTGTCAGGAACGATCTTGGGGACCGAAGGCCAGAGGGCGGCCGGCACAAGCGAGTACCCGAAGCCCAGGAATACCATACTGAGGTAGCCGTAGAAAGGCACTCCGGCCGGAGCGAATGCAAGCAGCAGATGCGCCACCAACGCCAGCACGGAACCGATGACCATCCAACGGGTGCCCTTGCCGCGCTTGTCGACCAGAAGGCCGAAAAGCGGAGCGAAGATGACCGTCGAGAAAGGCAGCATGGATACCATCCAGCCGGCAGTGGCGGCGGGGATGCCGAAACGGGGTATGAGGATGGCTCCGGCAAACTTCTTGAAGGCGACTATGCTGCTGTAGAACAGCACGCAGAGCAGGCCGAGCATCCAGAAATTCTTATTCTTCAAAACCTTCCACACATCGGAAAGCTTGAAAGGATCCTCCGCGGAAACGGAAGACGAGCCGCCGGAAGCTTTGTCGTGCCTGGCATCGAGGGCGACGAAAAGCGCCCAGAGAATGAGGCCCACCGCCATAAGTCCGACGCCGAAGACGGCCGGCCTGGCAGTCTCGGAGAGACTGTACACATGGCCGGCATTCTCTACCACCAGCCTCGGTGACAGGACCAGCGCGACGGCCGTGCCGAGTCGGGCGATGGCCAGCTGCAGGCCCATGGCCAGCGCCATCGGCCCCTCCCTAAACCATTTTGCGATGGAGCGCGTCACCGCCGTGCCGGCGATTTCGCTTCCAAGACCGAAGAACATGCATCCGGCATACGCCAGACGCAGGGATTTGGCCGGCGCATAGCCGGCCGTGATGGCGTGCAGGACCAGCAGGGCCCCGGCAGCCATCATGCCGACGAAGATGGAGCCGGTGATCCGGACTCCCCACTTGTCCAGCAAAATGCCGCAGATGACCAGGCCTCCGAATACGCACAATACGCTGTAACCGCTGGTATACAAGCCGTACCCGACGGCATCCCAGCCCAAAGCGGTCCTCGACGGGTCCTCGAACAGATAAGAGATGGTCGAGAACATGTCGTCGAAGAAATATGAAGCGAACATGGGCACCACCAGACAAGCCAGTGCCACCCATGCAAGCCGCGAATAGCGGCGTTTTACAGTTCCTGCCATATTATTCGGTAATATTGGGCTCCTCGAGGCCGAGGTGCTTCTTCTTGTCGACGACCTTGAGGTAGAGACCTATCAGCATGGCCGCGACACCCAGGCAGGCCAGCATCACCAAAGCCCAGGTATAATTGAGCTGGTCGGGAGGAGTGCCGGGGGCGTTGGTACTGGTCAGGACATTGCCGATAAGGATGGGGAACAGCCAGAGGCCGATGTTCTGGATCCAGAAGATTAGTGCATAGGCCGAGCCGATGACCTTGGCGTCCACGAGCTTGGGGACCGACGGCCAGAGGGCGGCGGGGACAAGCGAGAAACTGGCGCCAAGGACGAGGATGGTAAGATAGGCCACGACGGTGCCGCCTACCGCGCTGCCCTTGAACAGAGGCAGGATGAAGGCGAAGGTCAGGTGGCAGGCTACCAGCAGGATGGAGCCAATTAGCAGCATGGAAGCGGCCTTGCCCTTATGGTCGACATAGTTGCCGAGTATGGGGGTGATGGCCACTGCCAGGAGCGGGAACACTGCGAAGATAGTCTCGGCAGTACCGCGCTTGAAGCCCATCACGCAATAGACGACCAGTGCGACGATGGCCACTGCCATCAGTCCGAATTTCAAGCCCTTGTTACCCTTGATGAAATTGCTGGCGAAGGAGCAGACCGCAACGACGAGCATGATGATGTATTGCACGATGGTGACAGCTTCACCCGCCCAGAACGATCCGGCGGCGGGCTCCGTCAGCGTGAGATTGCACTGGAGCATATTGACCGCGTACTTCTGGAAGGGGAAGATGGCGGAATAGTAAAGCACGCAGAGGAGGGCGACAAGCCAGAAACCGAGGCTGGCGAGGATCTTTCCGATGTCCTTGACCTTGAAAGGATCGTCCTTCTCTTCGGCTTCGCCGGTCTGCGCGTCGAGCTTCCTGTCCATGAAGAAGTAGGTGATGAACATGATCAGGGCGATGCAGAGCAGCACCACTCCGAAGGCGACGGACCGGCTGACGTTGATCTGTCCTCCGAGCTTGGCGAAATATGGCGAGAAAATCATACAGGTGGCCACTCCAAGGCGCGCGAGAGCCATCTCGGAGCCCATGGCCAGCGCCGTCTCGCGGCCTTTGAACCACTTGACGATACCGCGGCTCACAGTGATGCCGGCCATCTCGCAGCCGCAGCCGAAGATCATGAAGCCGATGGCGGCGAACTTGGCCGAAGCGGGCATGCCCTGGTAGAAAGGAAGGACATCGTCGATGAAGCCTACGCCGGTATGCCAGTTGAGATGGGTCGTGAACCAGCTTTCAAGTCCGGAACCGATAAAGGGTTCGCTGATGGCGTAGTACTTGATGAAGCCGCCCAGGAGCATCACCGCACCGGAAAGCACCGCCGTGAAGCGGACTCCCATCTTGTCCAGGATGATACCCGCGAATATCAGGAAGAATACGAATACGTTGAGGAACGTCTCCGCGCCCTCCATGGTGCCGAATGCCTTGGAATCCCAACCCCTGGTGGACTCCATCAGGTCCTTGATCGGGGACAGGATGTCCATGAAGATGTAGGCGCAGAACATACCGAGGGCAAGCAGCAGCAAGGCCGTCCAGCGCATCGCCGCAGAGTCTCGGAGAGTGGTTTTTTTGATGGTTTCAGTCATGACAGTTATCGTATATTATCATTATTTGCATCAGAATCCCGCCAAAGGCAGGAACACAGTAGGCAAAAGTAGTACAAATCCGGCAAGAATCAATGCCAAAACGTATTTCCATATCCATTTGACCCACTTTTCATAAGGGACCTTCGCCATGCCGAGGGCGGCCATGAGCACGCCGGAGGTAGGCGTGACCATGTTGGTGAAACCGTCGCCGAACTGGAAGGCCATGACCATGGCCTGGCGGGACAGGTGGATGAGGTCGCAGAAGGGAGCCATAATGGGGATGGTCACGGCAGCCTTGGCCGTGGCACTTGGTATGAGGAAGTTTATCAGGGTCTGGATGCCGTACATCATGGCCAGCGAGCCGGTCTTGCCGGATCCGCCGAGCCCGTTCTCCAGCCCGTGCAGCATGCTGTCCACGACATGCCCGTCCTGGAGGATGACGATGATGCCCGAAGCGAGCCCGACTATAAGGGCGGCGGAAAGGATGTCTTTCGCCCCGGCCACGAACTCGTCCGCGATACGGTTGGCGCTGAAACCTCCGATGATGCCGACCACGATACCCATGACCAGGAAAAGGGCGGAGATCTCGGGCATATACCACTTGAAGCAGGTGACTCCGACGACGAGCAGTATGACCGTGAGCAGCAAAGCCAGCAGGATCAGGTTCTTGCGACGGCCGTCCTCCTGCGTTTCATCCGCAGCGAAGGACGACCCGGTCTCCGGAGCCTTGCGTATGCGGGAAGAATACAGGAGAATGAAAACTATAAGGACGCCCGTAAGAAGTGCCCAGCATATCAGGCGGTATCCCATCCCGGAGAAAAGCGGAAGGCCGGACATCTCCTGGGCGATTCCGACGGTGAAGGGATTGAGAAAAGCGGCGGAGAACCCGATGTTCGATGCTACATATACTACCAGCAGACCCGTGATGGCGTCATATCCCATAGCTGTCATCAAAGGAACGACTATGCCCACGAACGGTATCGTCTCCTCGCTCATTCCGAACACCGCGCCCCCGATGGAGAACATCAAGGCGAGTCCGGCAAGCACGAGCTTGTCATAGCGCCCGGCCTTGGAGATGAAGCGGTTGATGCCGTATGATACGGCGCCGGTGGCATTGAGGACCCAGAAGGCTCCTCCGACGATGAGGATGAAGATGATTATGCCCGCCTGTTTGACGAATCCGTGATACAGGGCGGTAAATACCTGCCAGGTCTGCGGAGAGCGCTCGGCGCTCACGAAGGATACGCTTCCGTCCGCTGCGGTTACATACTGACCGGGAGGTACCGCAAGGGTCGCCAGGGCGCAGACCAGGATGATGGCCGAGATGATAACGTATGTATTGGGGAAGCGTCTCTTTCGCATCGTATCCGTACCTCTATCTTCCGCGAATTTAAGAATTATTGAAATAAAATCGTACCTTTGCCCTTCCAAACTTGAAGAGATGTACAGGATTCTGGACCGGGTCAACTTTCCTGAGGATATCAGGGCCCTCGACGCATCCGAGCTCACGGAGCTCTGCGCCGAGATACGGTCGTACATGGTGGAATGCTGCGCCGGGAATCCCGGCCATCTGGCATCCAGCCTCGGCGCCGTAGAACTGATCGTCGGACTCCATTATATATATAATACGCCCGAAGACAAGATCGTGTTCGACGTGGGGCATCAGGCATATGCCCACAAGATCCTCACCGGGCGCAAGGAGCTCTTCAAGCTGAACCGCACCCGCGAGGGCATCAGCGGCTTCCCCAAGATGGACGAGAGTCCCTACGACTCTTTCGGAGTGGGCCACTCGTCCACTTCCGTGTCGGCCGCGCTGGGCCTTGCCGAGGCGGCGAAGCTGCAGGGCGGCAACGCCAGGACCATCGCCTTCATAGGTGACGGAGCGCTTACCGGCGGACTGGCCTTCGAAGGCCTCAACAACGCCGGAGACAGCGCCGCCGACCTCCTCATCATCCTGAATGACAATAATCAGTCCATCGACCGCAACATCGGCGCCCTGCACGAGCATCTTCTGAGGATCACCACCAATCCCGCCTACAACCGTTTCAAAGGCAAGGTTTGGGACAGGATAGGCGACCGCCGCATCAGGACTTTCCTGCAGCGATGGATAAGGAGCCTGAAATCGTGGATAGTCAAAGGATCGGGAGGCGACCTTTTCGAGGCGCTCGGATTCCGCTATTTCGGCCCCATCGACGGCAACGACATGGAGCAGGTGATTGAGACGCTACGGAAGCTCAAAGGTCTCAAGGGGCCCCGCATCCTTCATTGCATCACCACCAAAGGCAAGGGCTACGCCCCTGCGGAGGCGGACCCCACCGTATGGCATGCTCCTGGCCGCTTCGATCCCAGGACCGGTGAACGGCAGCGCTCCGCTTACACCGCGGACCGCTACCAGGACGTCTTCGGAGAAGTGCTGCTCGAACTCGCCGAGACAGACCGCCGCGTCGTCGGCATCACGCCGGCGATGGCAACGGGCTGTGGCATGAGCGATTTCGCGGCCAAGATGCCTTCGCGCTTCTTCGACGTCGGCATCGAGGAAGAGCACGCAGTGACTTTTTCCGCAGGCCTCGCGGCCGGAGGGCTCAGGCCTTTCTGCAACATTTATTCCTCGTTCGCCCAACGAGCATACGACCAGATCATCCACGACGTGGCACTGCAGAACCTCCCCGTGACGTTCTGCTTCGACCGTGCCGGAGTGGTCGGAGAGGACGGTCCTACGCACCACGGTGCGTTCGACCTCGCCGCTTACAGGAGCATTCCCGGCCTGACCATCGCCGCCCCTTCCGACGAAACCGAGCTCAAGAACCTCATGTACACGGCTCTCCACCAGGACTCCCCCATGATCATCAGGTATCCGCGCGGAACCGGCGAAGGCCGGGACTGGCGCGAGGCCGGATGGGCGATGCTGCCTCCCGGCAAGGCCACCCGCCTTGTCGAAGGCGAGCGCATCGCCATTCTCGCCCTCGGCCCGGCAGCCCACAGGGCCGTCGAGGCGGCGGAGGATTTCCGCAAGGAATACGGTTTCACACCGGCCGTTTACGACGTCCGGTACCTGAAACCCATTGACGGGGAAATGCTCAAAGAGGTCGCAAGCGGTTTCGAATCTGTCCTGACGGTCGAGGACGGCTCCCTGCTGGGCGGCCTGTACGGAGCCGTCGCGGAATACCTCTCCTCCGAAGGCTCCGGGATACGCCTTGCAGGCTCCGGAATCCCCGATAGATTCATTCCTCAGGACACTCAGGCGGCGGAAAGGGCGGAGTGCGGCATCGACCGGAACGGTATCCTCTCGCAGCTCCGCAAACTTGTTGAAAAAGATTGAAAAAAGTTTGCAATCTCCAAAATAATGTCTACCTTTGCAATCCCTTTCAGCGATTGAAGGACGCTGAACCCGCCGATATAGCTCAGTTGGCCAGAGCACGTGATTTGTA
>CAMJHW010000051.1 GCA_946405645.1 uncultured Bacteroidales bacterium | reverse complement strand
TCCGACTATCTCCACGGAATTTACCTTCCATGTTGTTTTGGAAGGTTTGGTATTAAAAAAGCACAAATCATTGCGATTTGTGCTTTTTTTGTTGTTGGACGATCAAAACAGGCACAAATTGCCATGTTTTGTGCCTGTCTTTAGATCTTCACCTCGACGGCTTTCAAGTCAGAGTCGAGGGACGAACCGCCATAAAGCAGCTGGTAACGTCCGGGCTTGACGGAAAGCTCGTCGATGGAGGCGTCGTAGAACTCGAAGGCACCGTCGCTGAGGTTCACGGTGACATCCACAGTGGCGCCCGCCGCGACGTTCACACGCTTGAAGCCCTTGAGGGCCTTGATGGGAGCGTCGGGATTGTCGAGGGCCTTGACATAGACCTGGACCACCTCGTCGCCGTCGCGTGAACCGGTGTTGGTGACGGGAACGGTAAGGGTCATCTTGGTGGCGCCTCCGGCGACCTTTGCGTCACCGTAGCTGAAGCTGGTGTAGCTCAGTCCGTATCCGAACGCATAGAGCGGCTCACCCTTGAAATAACGGTAAGTCCTGTTGTCCATCGAGTAGTCCTGGAAGTCGGGAAGCTGCTCGGTGGAGGCATAGAATGTGACGGGGAGACGTCCGGCGGGGTTGTAGTCGCCGAAGAGTACGTCGGCCGCTGCGATACCGCAGGCCTGGCCTCCGTACCATGCCTGGATGAGCGCGTCATACTTGTTCTCGACATTGCCGAAGCCGATGGCGCTGCCGGAAACGTTGATAAGGACGACGGGCTTGCCGGTGGCATCCATGGCGGCAAGAAGCTGCTGCTGGACCTCGGGGAGTTCGATGTATGAACGGTCGTGGCCTTCACCTTCGATGTCGGAAGAGATGCCGCTCACCATAACGATCACGTCGGCGTCCTTGACATTGTTTGCAACTGCGGCGAAGTCCACGGGCCTGCGGCTGTAGATGTCGAACGAGAACGAAGCGGACCTGGCCTCAGGCTGCGAAAGTTCGACAGAGATGTCGTAAGTCTGGCCCTTGACCACAGGGAACGTGGTGGGTGCGAAGCCTCTTCCGAAACCTCCGAAGCCGCGACCACCCGCAGGGGCCTCCTGCTCGGCCACGGTCTTGCCGTTAACCTTGAAATTGTACTTGGAGCTGCTGCGTACGCTGTAGATCATATCTCCGGTGAAGTCGGCCGTGAAGCTTCCGCTGTAGCGGGCTGAGAAGCCGGTGAGGTTGAGTCCCTCCTCCCAGGCGCAGTCCTCGTGAGCAAGGGCGGGAGAAGTGGTGTTGAGCGTCAGAGGCTGGTCGTAGTCAACGGATGCCACTACGTTTCCACCGAACTCGGTATTGTTGAAGTAGTCGGCGTGCAGACCTTTCCCTCCGTTCATACGAGAAATATAGTGAGTGGAGATGAAAGGATCCGCAAGGTCGCAGGCCTGCTCGAAGATGACCTTCGCATTGGGGGCTGCATCGCGGATGGCGCCGAGGATGGTCTTGGTGTTGGCCTCGGTGGGATATCCGTTGTAGTTGCCGAGGATTACGCGGGCGTTGTCGGCGTTGGGGCCGACGACGGCGATGGTGATATTGTCCTTGCGGAGCGGGAGTATGTCATCGTCATTCTTGAGGAGGACGATGGCTTCGCGTGCAGCTTTCTTGGCAAGTTCGGTATGGGCCGGGCTGCTGAGGTCGTCGAGTCCGAGGTTGGCCCAGGGAAGATTTTCGGCAGGGTCGAACATACCGAGCTCAAAACGGGAACGGAGGATGCGGCGGACGTTCACGTCGATTTCGGCTTCAGTGATGAGGCCTTTGGAAATGGCCTCCACCAGGGACTTGTAAGCCGTACCACACTCGACATCGGTGCCGGAGAGCACTGCATCGACGGAAGCGGTGGCAGCGTCGGGATGAGTACCGTGGTTGTTGGGACGGTAGAAATCGTTGATGGCTCCGCAGTCGGAAACTACTATGCCGCTGAATCCCCACTTGTCGCGGAGGATGTCCTGGAGCAGTCTGTCGCTGGCGCAGCAAGGCTCGCCCTCATACCTGTGGTATGCGCACATCACTTCCTGCACATTGCCTTCCTTGACGATCATCCTGAAGGCAGGGAGATAAGTCTCCCAGAGATCCCTCATGGATACCGAGACATCGAATCTGTGTCGGAGCGGCTCCGGCCCGCTGTGGACTGCGTAATGCTTGGCGCAGGAGTGCAGCTTGAAGTATTTCTTGTCGTTGCCTTGCATGGCCTTGACCGTCTGGGTACCCATCACGGCGTTGAGATACGGGTCCTCGCCGGGAGTCTCCTGTCCGCGTCCCCACCTTGGGTCGCGGAAAATGTTGACGTTGGGGCACCAGAATGAAAGGCCCTGATGCCAGATGCTGCCGTTGGGTTCGGTGACGCCCAGGACATGGTGGTCGGTGGTGTTCCACACGGCGCGCGCCTCGTCGGACACCGCGGTGTAGATCTCATACTGCTGGTCGGCGTCGAAAGTGGCGCCGAGGGCGATCACCTGGGGGAATACTGTCACATCGTCGTAGCAGATTCCGTGGCAGGCCTCGTTCCACCAGTTGTAGGCGGGGATGTCGAGCCTGTCGACGGATACGGAGCCGTTCATCATCAGGCCGATCTTCTCTTCGGGAGTGAGGAGCGAGATCAGGTTGTCGACCCTCTTGTCGATCTTGAGACGGGGGTTCTGGAAAGGATACTCATAGCGCTGCTGGCATCCGGCAACCATCAGGGTTGCAGCCAGGACGAAGAATAGATACTTCCGTTTACACATGATATTGTATGATTTAAGGTTATAGTTCTCTTGCCTTTTGCCTGAGCCCGGCCATGCGCTCCTTGAGTTCCGCGGAGATGCGCTGCTTCTCCATCCTGGCATCATTCGCGGGATCGAAGGTAACCGGCTTCCCGATGCGGAATGTATGCGACTCGCGGTCGGACCAGGCCGGGTAAAAATCCAGACACTGTCCCGTTCGCTCATAGTAGGCTCTGCCGAGCGCGGCGAAGCCGGTATTGAAATCCTTGTACGACTCCTCATTGTATCTGTCTTTCGGCTTTTCCGGAAAGATGAGGAGGTTTTCACCTCGGACCAGTGCATCTACGCTCTGCTTTATTGTGTCTGCCGACGCTTTCGGCATCCCTTTGTACACGGGGATGGGTTCGAAAGAGTTCAGGAAATGACATATCGTCCCGGATACACTGTGGATGATGCCCCGCTTCAGTTTCGGGCCGAGGAAGTTGAACTTGTCCCTGAAGGTCCTCATCATCGTGTCAGTAGCTTCCTCCCGGTTCAGCATGCATCCGTTGATCCAGGGCCGGAAGCGGACGGGGAGATATACGACGGCCGTGACCGGACCGGAGGTCTTACCGTGGTTACAGGTAAAGACAGACGCCTTGGAACGGTCGATATTGTCCTGTCCTATGACTTTCCTGCGCCAGAACAGCCTTGCAAGACGGGCAGTAAAGCGTGTGAACCGGCTGTTGGGCAGCCGATGGAACGAGTCTGGACTGTCATTATTCATTGTCATCCTTCGGCAGGGGATCGATAGCCGAATAATACTTGATGTCGGAAATAACGGTAATGACGTATATGATGCCGAGCATCAGAACTACGAATCCGATGAAGCAGTTGGGGATGATGGAGTGGAATACCTTCTCGCCGAAGCAGAGCAGGATGGTATTGGCCAATGCGATGATAAGCCTGAACTCGGTGGGCCCGAGCTTGAGGTAGGTGAGCTTGAATTCGCTCCTGAGGTGCGCGTTCATGCTGACATTGAGCGTGAGCACGAGGTAGAGGACGAACGCCGCGACCGTGAGCCTCATGTCGAAGAACGGCGCCATTCCGGCTCCGAAAAACATCATGGCCTCGTTGATCACGTCCATGGTGTGGTCGAGGTAATAACCGTAGATGGGGCGCTGCTTGCGACGGTATCTGGCAAGGTTGCCGTCAAGGGAATCCCCGTACCAGTTGACGAGAAGTCCTAAGGTGGAGAGCCAGAGGAAATTGATGTCGATGGAAGTGAGGGCGTATCCAAGTCCGATGAGGAATGCACCGATGGTACCTACGGCGGTGAGCATGTCGGAAGTCACCCATTTGGGTTGACGTGCAGCAAGCCAAATCAAGGCCTTGTGCTCAAGGGAATTGAGAACCGAAGATTGAATACGGGTAGCCTGTTTCTTTTCCATGTTCTACAAATATGGATAAAAATTTTTACTTTTGCACCATTATATTTTTAAAGCTGACAAATGCCCGGAATCGACAAGGTCTTCAAGTTCGGCGGCGCATCCGTCAAGGATGCGGCCGCTGTCCGCAATCTCGCGGATATCGTTTCAGACAGGGTGGATGAGAACATCATGCTCGTTGTCTCCGCGATGGGCAAGACCACCAACCTTTTGGAGAAGATACTTGCGGAGTATCGCCACAGCGGATGGGCTCCCGTCGCCGGGACCCTCCAGCCCCTCCTGGACTATCATCTTGGCATTATGTCCGAGCTCTTTCCGGACGCTTCCCATCCCGTTTATGAACGGGTGGATACACTCGTGGGAGAGCTCCGTGCACATCTCGAAGAGCACGAGCCTGATTATGACCGCCAGTATGACCGGACCGTCTGCTATGGAGAGCTCATCTCCACCACGATCGTAAGCGCATATCTTGACAGCCGCGGCATACCTTCGACTTGGTTGGACGCCAGGAAGTATGTAGTGACCGACCGTGTTTTCCGTGCCGCCGGAGTGGATTGGGACGAGACCGCCCGTCGCATCAAGCCGCTGAATGGGTTGTATATCCCCGGCCACGTATTCGTCGTCCAAGGCTTTATCGGAGGCACTGCCGACGGGCTGGACTCCACCACTCTCGGAAGGGAGGGCTCCGACTACACTGCAGCCATCTTCGCGAACTGTCTCGATGCTGAAGAGGTGACCATCTGGAAGGATGTCAGCGGTCTTCTCAACGCCGATCCCAAGCGTTTCTCCGACACGGTGAAAATACCGCGCATCTCGTACTCGGAAGCGATCGAGCTGGCTTTCTACGGAGCGACCATCATTCATCCCAAGACCATCAAGCCGTTGCAGAACAAGAACATACGGCTCAAGGTCCAGTCTTTCCTCGATCCTTCTTCCGATCCTACCGTCATAGACGGCAGCGAAGACGCCCGTTCGTCTTCGAGAGAGGCTCCCGTACCGTCGTATATCGTCAAGGACCGCCAGACCCTCGTGTCGATCTCGCCCCGCGACTACTCGTTCATGAACGAGCATAATCTCAGGATTATCTTCGCTACATGCGACGAACTGCACATCCACGCCAACATGATGCAGACGTCGGCGCTTATGCTGTCGATTTGTTTCGATTATGACGAAGCGAAGCTCAAAGGATTGCTTTCACGTCTGTCCGGACGTTTCAGCGTCAAGTACAATGTAGGGCTGCAGCTCTTCACCGTCCGGCATTACCGTGCCGACGGACCTACTCCGACGGAGGAGTCTTTCCTCAGGAGGAAGAACATCATCGTCAAGCAGAGCAGCCGCAGCACTCTCCAGTATGTGCTGGAGCCTCTTCTGATTTAGTCTCCCAGCGACAGGGCTATTCCCGCCTTCAGCGAGAGGTTGAAGGGGTGCTCGGTGTTGTATGTGGGAAGCTTGGTCCCAGTGAACCAATAGGAAACCTCCGGGGCGATGAAAAGCCCCAGCCGGGGTGAGAAGTCGTATTGGATGGCAGCGCTTCCTACGGCTGCCAATTGGATGCCGGGCTCCTTGAACTTCTCTCCTCCTCTCAATGCCAGAAGGCATTTTTCGGCTTTTGCGCCGGCGCTGAGGGCCAGCGAGGTTCGGCGTGCAGGGCCGAAACGGTATCCGACTTTGATCGGTATGCCTATGGAGTGGAGCGTCTGGTCAGTCCTGTATGACGATGAATGAAGGTAGGAGTAATACATCCCGCTTTCCAGGAAAAGGTGATTGCGGAGGGGGTATGTGACGGCTATCCCTACGCTGATAGGTTTGGAATGGTTGAGTCTCTCTCCACTGAGGTTATAGGGATCATCGGCGTAGCTTAGGTAGTTGTTCAGATTGGTGTTCTCAGGGTCGGTATAATAACCATAAGGAGGGATGGAGGAAGTCGCATCGGCACTGATCAAGCCACTTTGCCCCGGATCATGTTGCATGACATTTCCGGGATCGGTACTGTTCTTATTACCTATACTGACCATGTCCGCGAAGAAATCATTGTTCATGATGATGCCGGCAGAGGGCCGGCCGGCGGCATAGATGGATGCGGTTAGACGGCGCGGCCGCCTTTCTTTCTCTTCCTGAGCCAGGAAGTCCTCCAGACTCATCGTATCTTCCGTTTGTACTGTTGCCGCAGCTGCTTTTCCGGACACTTCCGCAGTTTGCCGAGCATCGGTGACTGCAGCTGTTTCAGTCAAGACGGGCGTCTCCGCGATAGCCACGGGTGCCTCTGCCATAGCCACGGGCGTCTCCTCCATTGCCGCGTTGGCCACCTCGACCGTCGCAACCTGCGACTTTGTACCTGCGGTGGCAGGATACTGAGCCAAGGAGGCCTTTGCCTTTGTAACGGGAGCCACGGGTGTCTCCTCGGCCGCCGTCACCGGAGACTCCGTGTCCGTTAATGCGCGCTGCTCGGCCAGGGGCGCCGCGTCGGTCGGGACGACCTCGATGCGGCCGTCCTCCTTTGTCCCTGCGGGGCGAAGGAAGAGGACGGCGGCCAGGGCGGCTGCGGCCGCGACGCCGAAGGCGCCGCCCCAGGCCAGCCGCCGCACCTTGCGCGGCGCGCCAGCCTGCGGCACTGCCGCGCCGATCCGCTCCCAGAGCGCATCGGACGGCGCCAGCTCCCGGCCTTCGAGCCGGTCGCGGACCGCTCCGGTCCAGTCGTTATGTTTATCGTTATCCATTGTTCCTTATATATTCCTTGATTTTTCCTGCCAGCAGGGTCCTTGCCCTGAAGTACTGTGAGGAGGATGTCTTTTCCTTGATTCCAAGCATCCTGCCTATTTCCCGATGGGAGTATCCGTCGATGGCGAAAAGGTTGAATACCGTCCTGTAACCGTCCGGCAGCTCCTCTACCATCCTTGCCAGGACGTCGTCCGGAACCAGGCCTACTTCCGTTTCGTCGATTTCAGCGGAGGTGCGAAGTTCGTCTATCGGTACCGTCCCGTTCCTTTTTTCCTTTCTAAGCCAGTCCAGGGATTGGTTGATTACAACCCTACGTATCCAGGCGTACAGAGATCCCTCTCCGCGGTATCGGAATGACGCGATGGATGAGAAAATCTTGATGAAGGACTCCTGGAGTACGTCTTCGGCGGCATCCTGCGATCCAGTGTAGCGCGCACTTAGAGCTAGGAGCCGTCCTGCACAGCTGTCATACAACTCCCTGCAGGCCGGCTTCTCTCCTCTGGCGCATCGCTCGGAAAGCTGCCTTTCGTCGTACATCAACTGACTTTCTGTCCCATGAAAATAACAGCTCCGGTGCTGGTTTCGCGGATCGTGAACAGGAACGGACGGTTTGCAAAGAAATCCACCGTCCGTGGCTCCGGCCTGTATGCCGTTGTCAGGAATCCTATGAATGTGACGGCGGCGGCTTCGGTTCCCTTTTCGTTTACATCTATGAAGGTCTTCTGCTTGACCATGGATATCATCAAGGGCTTTGCCGCCATGGCGGAGAAATCTGCGTAGGGTGTAAATGCCAGCGGCATTCCGAGATCGATCAAGGCATCGTTCAGCTGAGCTTGATAATCAAATGTGAATTTGGGAAACTTGAGGTTTACGTCGGCCTCCGAAAGGGTTCGCAGCAGACTCTGGAAAGTAGATGCGTCGAGACGCTTGATCGCTTCTCCGAAATCCTCGTCCTTGGGAGGGAGGATGACGTCCATGCAGAACGAACCGTTACCATAGGGCAGGCTTACCATGCTGAATCCGTCGTATTCTGCGTAAGAAGAGAGCTTCGCCGTCATCATTTCGACCTTGGACTTGCTTCCGGACAATGTGGTGAAATCCTCCTTCTTGACCTTGTCATCGAAGTCGAAAGCCCAGGTTCCCTTGAAATACAAAGCGTTGATGAGCGCCATCACCAAATTGGGGTCAGGCTCGTCCAATATGGTAGGAATCTTGCCATGGGTCTTGTCCGAGCACCATTGGTTGATCTTGTCGACCGTAGCCTGTGTCTTGAAATCGGCTGGATACACTTCCGATGAATAGTACTCTTTTGTGACATCGGTGAAGGACTGCTTGATACCGATACTCTCGTTCGCCCAGATGGAGTTGGCCACTTCGAAGGTGGTCTCCGGGTCGGCATCGAGCAAGGCGGAGATCATTTTTAGGTAATAAGAATTCAAGGCATCCTTGTCCTGTCCCGCGAAACCCAGTGTCGAAAGCATTTCTTCCGCAGTCTTGCCCTCGGCACCGTTTGTTGCCATTGAAAGGGCAAGGGACAGGCTCAGGGGCGAGATAAGCATATTGTCCCCTTTGTATATCTTGTGATAGACGTCGAATCCGAACTGGTTGGAGGCGTCGCTGATCTCCCGCTCGGCCTTAGTGAGGGCTATCGGTTCGAAAGGCTTTTTCGGAATATCGTTTTCGATGTTGTCCGGGGTTTGCTTGTTGCATGCGCAAAGTGTTCCGATGGCGAGCAAACAGACGGTGATGAAACTGAATGTCTTTTTCATATCAAAATGCGTTTTGACATCTAAACGGGCTGTTCACAAAAATACTGCATCGGAACGAAAAAAAAAAGTCCGCGGCAGCCATGCCGCGGACTTTCTGTCGATAGAACAGGCAAGCGTTACTTAAGCTCGTTGAAGTGCTTGAGGTTCCACTTGCAGTTGTCGCTGTTGAAGTTGTACTTCGCAAGGGTCGGGGTGCTGTCTGCCACGGAGACGAGGCAGAGAGGCTCGCTGCATCCGGGAACGGCCTTGGGCATGATGCGATAGGTGCCGTCGATGAGCTGGTCGACACGCCAGAGCTGGGCGTCGGCGCCAGTGAAGGCAGCGCTCTCGAGCTCGCAGTCGGCAGTGGCGGTCAGAGCCCTGTCGGTGCCCTCGATGACGATCTTGAAGTAAGGACCTCCGAGATATCCGCCGGCCTCAGGGACAGCCACGAAGGACCATCTCTGGTGAGGACGGTTCATGTAGTCGCTGATGCGGATCTCGGTCTTCTCGGGCCAGCTTTCGCAGACCTCCTCGAGCTTCTGGTTCTCGATGACGACGTTGGGCTGGTCGCCTCCGCGGCCGAAGCCTCTCATGCCGCC
>CAMJHW010000050.1 GCA_946405645.1 uncultured Bacteroidales bacterium | reverse complement strand
TTGGCGCTGAAACGTCCGGGGGTCCAGTCAAGGCCGGCGTAGGCCTTGTGGACCGGGGCTCCGGTATAGATGACGTCCATCTTCAAGAAGCTGTAGTTGGCATTGAAGACGAGAGAGCGGTTGACTCTCCAGTCGGCTGCGAACTCCACGCCCTTATTAGTGAAAGCGCCGACGTTGCGGTTCTGGGGCTTGCCGTTCTCGCGGACCACCTCGATGATATTGGAGCCGTTCGTATAGAACAGGCTCAGCTCGGTATTGAGGGCTCCGTCAAGGAAATGGTGTCCGAAAGTGAGGTCATAGCTCCAGGCTTCCTCCGGAAGGAGTTCTGCATTGGCCGACGCATACATATAGAGTTCGCGCATGTTCGGCATCCTGAAGCCCTTGGAGGCGGAAGCCTTGATGGTGGTATTGGCGCCGGGCATATAGGAGATACCGACCTGCGGGATCCACTCGGCTCCGTACGCGCTATGGTAGTCGAAGCGGATGCCGGCGTTGAACATGAACTTGCCGAAGGTCTGCTGGTCGAACACATAGACCGCTTCCTCGTTGAGCTTCTTGTGGTCGGCATAGATCTCGTTGACGGGATCGCGGTAGGCGTTGCCGCCATAATAGATAAGGTCGGTACCGACCGTCAGGGTATTGCCGGTGAAGAGAGGCATCATCTGGTATGCGGAAAGGCCTGCGGTGAAGTCCGTACCGTGGAACAGGAACTCACGCGGCTTGCCGCCCATGTTGTATCCGTCATTGATGGTATGGTCTCCGAAATTGTAGTAAAGGTCGATATTGCCCGAGGTATTTCCATAATCGTTCGAAAGGGAGAGGCCAGCCATTCCGCGGATGATGTCGGACCAGCCGTCGAACATGGGTGTCGAGACCGTGCCGGGATTCTCGGAATAGGCCTTCATCAGGCTGACATTGGCGCCCGCCTTCCAGACGCTGCTGAGCTTGTATCCGAGCTTGACCATTCCATTGGTGGAATGGTAGGCGGAACTCTCCCGGTGTCCTTCCGTACGGTCGTGGCCGAGAGTGACGGAGGAAGTGAAACGGCCCTTCTTGTAATTGTCGGCGAAGCTGACGCGATAGGTTCCGAACGATCCACCCATTGCCTTGAAATCCAGGTGGTTGCCGTCCGTGACAGGCTGACGGGTGATGATATTGATGGCGCCGCCCATGGCGTTGGAGCCGTAGAGGACGGAAGCCGCTCCACGGGAGACCTCTACTCGCTGGGCATTGGCCGCCATATATTCGTCAGCGACGGGATGTCCGTAGATAGACTCGAACTGGGGATGGCCGTCGATGAGGATGATGACCCGGCCGGCGCCGGCGCCGAAGCCGCGGAGCGAGATGGCGCCGGCGGCTCCGTTGGAGACGCCGTAGCCGGTGACGCCGCGCGAGGTGACGAACAGGCCGGGAACCTGCTCCATCACGGCGGGCATCACGGCAGTCTCATCGCTGGTCGCGATCAGAGCGCGCCCGACTACGGATACGGGGGCCGGAAGGGCGTCGCGAAGGACCGACATGCGGGTGCCGGTGATGACGGATGTAGCGAGGGTATCGGTTCTTTCCTGATTGTCATTGTCCGCCAAAAGCTCGGCGGCGGAGAAAGTGGCGGCGAGGAGAATGGCTGCCGCAAGCCTGAACAAGTTTTTCATTTTCAATTGCATAAAATCATACAAATTTACTTCGCGCGCGAAGAAAAGGGGATTCTATTTGCAATCCATGCACTTTTGTACAATTAATAATTTCCAGCAATTTTTTGAATTTCAAGCAATTGAGCGTATATTTGCAAAGAGAACCAACTCCCGGCTTTCTCCAAATGTACAATTTATCATGGCACGAACGACCAAGCCCGACAGCATATACAAAGTCTCATTGCACCGCAATGCGGGGCATTTATACGCCGCCACCCATCCCTATACCATCGACGCTTCAGGCAAGAGAAGATACAGTGTCGTCCACTGGGGAACAGTAACGGAAGACCTCAGGTTCATCCCCGGCAAACGGTATCTGGAAGCGCCGGCAGAGACTCGGGACAGGCTTGTATTCCCGGACGGATGGGACCTGTCCGCCCTAAGTCAGGCCAACATCAGCGGAACGGCTTTCCATTCCATCCCCTTCCATAAGGGAGACGAAGGCAAGTCTTTCGGAGACATATGGCTGCTGGAGCAGGCCGTCCGTCGTTTCGGCATAGCCGAGGACCTCGCTGAAACCCTCGGCAGCGTCGCCATCGCGGACGACATACTCACCATGGCTTATTACCCGTTCCTGACCGGGATGTCCTTCATGCGCTTCTCCCGCTGGAGGGAAACGACAAAGACGCCGTCGGAGCGCCCGCTGGACGAGATGGTTCAAGGTTCGCTGACCGCGGTGGACAAGCCTGCGTTCCGCCGTTTTATGGAGCTGAGGCGCTCCAGGCACGCCGGCGAAAGGCTCTGCGCCGTGGACTCCGTCACCAGGCATTCTTCCGGGATGTCGGTCTCCGACCGGCGATGGGGACAGAAGACGGAACGCATCCACTTCCAGTCCACGGTGGAGGCCGTAGCCTACTCCCTCGACAGCCATGTACCCGTAGTCTATTCTTCGTTCCCCGAAGCCGTCACAGATGCGCGTGGGATTGGAATCTTCCGAAGCGAGCTGGAGAAGGCCGGGCTGAGCGGCATAACCGTCATCACCGACCGGGGGTACGACTCCCTCCAAGGGCTGGAAAGGTTTTTCCCCGACGGGCCGATGGTGATGTGCGTGGATGTGAAACAGCCGGCGGTGATGGAGCAGATTAAGGCCTTCGGCCGGTTCCGTACCCACCCCGCCGGAATGCGGTACGACGCGGCGTCCCGCCGCTGGTACCGCCAGTACCCCCTCGGCGAGCTGCGCCTCAACCTCTTCTTCAACCCGGACCGTCGGGCCGCCGAGCTGGCGCAGATCGACGCCGAGATCTCCTCTCAGCAGGAAGCCCTTCAGGAAATAACCGATTACACCGTCGCAATCGCAGACCGGCGTGTCCTGCGCCGGGACTACTACTTCTTCAAAGTAACTTATAACCAAGATAATCAGACGGTTACAGGCTTTTTACCGGACAAGGACAGGATACTTGAGACGCGGGCGGCATCGGGATTCTACGCCAACGTCACCTCCGGGCTAGACATCGGTCCGCAAGAAGCGGTCTCCATATACGGTCTGAAATACGACCAGGAAAAGTTCCTCCGCCAATTCCGCTCGCTGCTGGACTTTCCGCAAAGGCCGTCGAACACCGGAGCGCTGAGCTTCGGAGTCCAGATACTCCAATACATCGGCCTTCTGCTCAACACTTGGTTCAGATACTCATTGATTGCGTCAGCCCAAGGAACGCCACTTCCCTACAAGAGCATTCTGGAGATGCTGGACGACTTCCACGACATTTCCTGTGCAGACGCCGGCGACGGTACTTGCGCACCTGCCGGATTCACTCCTGAACAGAAGGAAGCTCTCGCAATCCTCGGGCTCTGAAAGCATTTGCAGTGTCGATGAAAATTCGTATCTTCGTCTGAACCAATCCGTTTTCCCCATGGCCAGAATCTATGTCGCCTCCAGCTGGAGGAACAAGTACTATCCCGAAGTGGTCCGGCGCCTCAGAGAGGCCGGACACGAAGTGTATGATTTCCGCAACCCGCCCCACGGCGGCAACGGTTTCCGCTGGACGGACATAGACCCGAACGCTCCTGACTGGACGTTCGGACAATATGCCGAAGGCCTCCACCACCCTTTGGCCGAACGACAGTTCAAGGCCGACCTGGACGCTCTCGAGTGGGCGGACACCTGCGTCCTGGTCCTTCCCTGCGGCCGCAGCGCCCACACCGAGGCTGGCTGGCTAGCCGGCTCAGGGAGAAAAGTGATAGCCTATATTCCCGAGATGATGGAGCCGGAGCTGATGTACAAGCTTTTCGATGTCGTCTGCGACGACATCGACAGCATCATCCGCTATCTAGAGCAATAAAGAAAATGCCCTTGGAGACTTCTCCAAGGGCATTTTCGAGGTGCCTAGCGGAATTGAACCGCTCTACCTGGTTTTGCAGACCAGTGCCTAACCTCCCGGCCCAGGCACCAAAAAGGACTACAAATATAGGGATTCTTTTTTGATATCCAAAGAAAAATTACCGGCCGATCGGGGAGATGAGGAAACGGCGGGAAAGGATGGCGTTGTAGCGGTCCAGAGTTTCCCCGGCTATGTCTTCCCATGAACGGACGATGCTGCGGGCTCCGCGCCCGACGGCCTTGCGCCTGTCAGGGTCGGCGGCCAGCGCGCGCAGCAACGCCTCGTATTCATCCAGCGTCCCCGCAATCTTGAAACCGGTCTCGCCGTCAGTGAGCATTCCCGAGGCCGAGGCCTCCTTGAGCATCACGGACGGAGTGTCCAGGGCGGCGGCCTCACGGACCACCAGACCGTCGGTGTCATACAGCGACGGGAACAGGAACAGGTCAGCCGCCGCATAGTACTGCTTCAGCCTTTCACGGTCCGTAACCCTCCCAGCGAAAGTCACCTTGTCGGCGATGCCCAGCTGCCCGACCAGCTCCTTCATCTCACTCTCGGCGTAGCCCGTCCCTACAAAGAACATCCTGTAAGGCAGATCCTTGACACGGGCCAAGGCTTCGATGGTGAGACGGAGGTTCTTCTCCCAGATATGCTGGCCGACATACAGGAAGGCCAGAGTAGAATCATCGAGGCCCAGGGAAGCCCTCGCCTCCCGGAAATACGACTCGTTATAATCCCCAGCCAGGTCACAGCCGTTGGGCATCACGTCTACGGGGCCCTTGTAGCCATAGCTGAACAGCACGTCCTTGACCGACTCCTGCGGAACCCAGACGGCGTCGGCCTTCTGGTAGAACTTCACTATCTCCTTGACCACGACATCGACCATGTGGCCGGGGATGACGCGGCTGAAGTCATCACGGTATTTGGAATGGAAGGTTGCGACCAGGGGAATCTTCTGCACACGAGCTACGCGGGCCGCAGTCATGCCGGCCACGAAGGGACTGTGGGCGTGGACTATCCTGAACCTTCTCTTGAGGATCTGTTTGAGGAACATCGGGTCCATCTCGGAAATACCGGTGACATAAGGCGGCCGGAACGGTACGGGAACCGACATGTAATCAAGGACTTCGTATGCCTTGTCGCTATAGTCCGCCCCGGGATTGCGGGGAGTGATGACGGATACTCCGCCAACCTTTTCCTGCATCCAACGGGCATAGTTCTCCACGCATACGGCCACACCGTCCATCACGGGCGGAAAACTCTCATTGAAGAGACCTATGTTGTATTCTTTCATCGACGAAAACTATTCGACATAGAGAAGGAGGCCCTTCAGGTACTCCCCTTCCGGATGATAGATGCTGACGGGATGGTCAGCGGGCTGGTTCAGACGGTCCAGGATACGGACCGAACGGCCGACGGATGCGGCGGCGGAGAAGACGGTCAGGGCGAACGTCTCCTTGTCCACCACCTGGGAGCAGCTGTAGGTGAATACCAGGCCGCCGGAAGCGACCTTGGAGATCGCGGCGGCGTTAAGGCGCTGATACGCCCTGAGGGCGTTCTTCAGCACGCCGCGATGCTTGGCGAATGCCGGCGGATCGACAATCATCAGGTCGTATTTCCCTTCGGGGACATTCTTCAGGAAATCGATGGCGTCCGTGCAGTACCCGGTATGTCGCGAGGCGTCGAAGCCGTTGAGGGCGATGTTGCGTTCCACCATCATCATGGCCTTGGCGGAGCTGTCGACAGAATCGACATGCAGAGCTCCTGCGGCCAGGGCATAAATGGAGAAGCCTCCGGTATAGCAGAAGAGGTTCAGCACGTTGCGTCCGGCGGAATAGCGTCCGACAAGTGCGCGGTTTTCCCTCTGGTCGAGGAAGAACCCGGTCTTCTGCCCCTCTGTCCAGTTGACTATGAACTTATGGCCGTTCTCCAGAACCGTCTGTTCGTCGTCGGAGAATCCTTCGGAGCGGTAAAGATAGCCGTCTACAAGCTCCAGCCCGGCCTTGTAAGGCGCAGTGCCGGAACTTTTGTCGTAAACCGCCTTGAGGGTATCGCCATATATTGCTTTGAGCGCTTCGCAGATCTGGCGTCTGGCGCGGAACATGCCCACGGAATGGGCCTGGAGCACGCACACGCCGTCATAATAATCGACTATGAGGCCGGGCAGGCCGTCCCCCTCGCCATGGGCGAGGCGGTAGCAGGCCGTCGGCGATCCGCCTGCGGCGGACGCCAGCCCGACGGCCCGCCGGACCTGCAAGGCCCGGCCGAGCATCACCTCGTAGAAATCCGGTGACAGCGCAGACTCGTCGAAACTCAGGATACGGACCGCAATGGAGCCTACCTGGTAGTGTCCGCAGCCGAGGAATCCCCCGTCCGCCGCGTGGACGGAGACGATGTCGCCTTCGGCCGGATGCCCGGCTATCTGGGCGATGGCGCCGGAGAATACCCAGGGATGGAACCTCAGCAGGGACTCTTCCCTACCTTTCTTCAGTATGACCTTGATCATTGGATTCGGTTTTAGGTGGATTGGGGAGCAGCTCTTCGGGAGTCAAGGGATGCTTCTCGGACTTGAGGAGCTTGAGGTACATTTCACGGCAGACCCATGCATCCGTGGCGGCATAGCGCTGCTGCGGCTCGCTGAGCCTGTCGGCCTCCCAGTTGGAGAGCTGCTGCGTCTTGGATATCCTGATGCCCAGGATATTGGCGGCCATCTTCTTCACGGCCTTGTCGCGGATGCCATACTCCCATCCTATCTTCTGCAGGTCGATGAAGCCGGCCGGCTCGAAGCCGTGCAGCCTCTTGAGGCCGCGCAGGTCGTCGTGCACGGCAGCGCCGACCTTGACGACGCGAGGGTCGGCCAACAGCCGGCAAAGGCTCTTCGGCATCCCGCATTTCTTGATGCGGAAAAGGAACGCCTTGGTGGCGCCTGAAAGCTGGAGGAGCGACACTCCGTAATGCGGCTGGTCCGAAGAGAAACTGGGCCTCGACTCGGTGTCGAAACCGATTATCTTCTGCCTGCGGAGATAGGCGACGGCCTTGTCGAAAGCCTCGCCCTGAGCCTCTATGACTATGATGGAACCCGGGAAGGAGACAAGTTCCAGCTTCTCTATTTCCTCGGGGGGTATGGTGATCCTGTACATATATCAATACAACTCCACGAGATTGTATCCGCTGCCAGAAGTGTTCCGGACCGTGACATAATCCCTCGAATAAGGGTAGGAGATGTTGTGCGTGAAATTGTTGGTGCGGCGGAGGAGCCGGTAGCAGTAATCCGTGACTTCCTTCCTCGCATCGATGACGGTAAAGCCTTCAGTCATGAGCTTGCGGTAGCCGAGATTGGCTTCGCTCTGTACGCGAAGGATCCAGTCGAAGGAATTGCGGACCTCACCGATATCGACCGAAGGGTCGTCCACGATGACCGCCGAGAGCGGCATATTGCCGCCGGCCTGGCGGTAGGCGTCCAGAAGCGTGCCGGCATAGCTGACGGAGTCGCAGGCAAAGGCTACGCAGCCGCAGCCCAGCTGCCCGCGTTCGGCCGCCATCTCGTCGAAGATGAGCGGATACACGCCGGATGCGGCGGAAAGGCTGTCGGTAACCACTGCGACATGGATATGCGGGATATGGCGGTCAAGCTGGCCGGAGAAAACAAGCCGGGAAGGGAAGATCACCGGGACCTGCTTTCCGGCGGAGCGGACAAGGGTATCGACGTCGAAAGCGCCGAAAGCGGCAGATACCGGAGAAGTGAACACCACGATCTTGGCATTCTCCTTATGCTCCAGTCTGTCATTGTCGAAAGCCCCGATGCTGAGGGTGGTGTCGAGGGCGGAGATGAAATTGCGGACGGTGATGGTCCTGAGGCTGTCGCCCGCCGAAGCCATCAGAGACTCGTAAGGAGTATTGGCCCTGTCGGAAAGAAGGTCTATGCACTCCCCCGCGAAATCTGGAAGTTCGTCGACGGCATGCCGCCCGGAAATATTGTCGAAATCATCCACGGCCAGGAAACGGTCCGCAAGGACGCGGTTCCTCGTCTCAGGGCCGACCAGGGCGATGGTGCCCTTGGGGTCAGCCGGGTTGAAACCGGCCACCAGGCCCCATTCATGGCCGTGCGCGGAGAGTATCTTCTCCACGTAAGGAACTGTCTTGCGGCCTGTTTCGGCGGTCTCGCGGCAGCCCGTCGGCAGCAGGACTGCCAGCAGGACGGCGGCAAGGGCCGGTATGGAGTATCTGAATGCTTTCATCTTGAACACGTTGAAATGCAAAGTTAATGATTTGACGGGAAGAAAAAAAATCATTATTTTTGTAGAAACCAATTTTACAATGGGAGTTATGAAAAATCTTGCGAAATTCCTTATGGCCGCAGCCGTCTGCTGCCTTTCCCTTTCCAACGCATTTGCCCAAAGACCTTATTACGACGACCGCGAAGGGACCGTCGCATCATATCTCGACCTGCATCTCGGAGAAGGAGTGGGTCACGGAGCCAGGGCCATCGGCGGAGCCAACGTCTCCTTCCTTTACCGTCTCTCACCCGAGTTCCAGTTCGGTGTCGGAGCCGGATTGGATTATGTCCATGCCCTTGCCCTCCAGGGAGGACAGAACAAGCAGAAGGACTATGACTATCACGGAGAGCTCACTCTCCCCGTCTTCATGAGGGGACGCTACGCCCTGGGAGGAACAGGATACTATGACAGCGGAGCGCAGTTCTTCGTCCAGTGCGACCTCGGATACCGCATCGGCCTCTCGGCATACAATACCGGCAAGCAGAGCGGCGCCAAGAACATCGCCAAGAATTTCGAGAAATGCAATGTCAAGGGACTCTTCTTCGAGCCCCAGATCGGCATAGCCCCCAACCGCACGCTGTCCTTCAGCTTCGGCCTTCCTTTCCAGCGCTATTTCAAGAATATCAGCCCCGTCTCCGTCACCATCGTCGACGAGAATACCAAGATCGACACCAAGAGCCTGTTCTTCATGGGTGCCGACCTGCACGTGATGATCAGCTTCTAGGATAGGATATCCGTCTTTTCGCAGGACCCTTCTGCCAGGCCCCTCAGGCGGTCTGTCAGAAGGGTCCTGACGTATGTCTCCTCCATGAAGTGGCTGCCGTCGTAAAGGGCATAAGTCCCCTCCCCGAAGAGCTTGCGCCATTTGCGGAGGGACACGATGCCGCTCCTGCGGTAATGGTCATGCGTCCCGAAGTACGCGAACACCGGTTCCGCGCCCGGAACCGCAGCATCCTTCGAC
>CAMJHW010000049.1 GCA_946405645.1 uncultured Bacteroidales bacterium | reverse complement strand
GTTTCTTGAATACAGTGTTGTACATGGTCTTGTCCTCGCCGGGGCAGATCTCGTCACGCTTGACATACACCTGCATGCGCCCGGTCTCGTCCTGGAGCTCCATGAAAGAAGCGGCACCCATGATGCGGCGTGACATGATGCGTCCGGCGATACAGACATCCTGAAGGTTCTCCTTCTCGGGATCGTACTGGTCCTTGATGCTCTGCGCCGTCTCATTGACCGGGAACAACGCTGCCGGATACGGTTCGATGCCCAACTCTCTCAATTTGGCGAGGGATTCCCTCCTCAAAACTTCCTGTTCACTGTACTCGATATTGCTCATAATGCGTATTACTTTTTTCAAGATTACAAAAATAACATTTTTAATTCGGTTTTTGAAGAAAAAAACGTAACTTTGAACGAATATGGCCAAGGAGTGCAAATGGATAGTCATGGAGCCCGCGAACGAGGAAAAAGTCTCGCGGCTCGCCACGGAGGTCGGCATCGACAGGGTGCTGGCCGAGCTCCTTGTCAAACGTGGCGTGGAGACCTTCGAGCAGACACGTTCGTTCTTCCGTCCCCAGCTCTCCGACCTTCACGACCCTTTCCTGATGAAGGACATGGACGTCGCCGTCGAGCGTCTACGTAAGGCCATCACCACCAAGGAGAAGATACTCGTCTATGGCGACTACGACGTCGATGGCACGACTGCCGTATCGCTCGTCTATTCCTTTATCAAGCGTTTCACCGACGAGGTCGATTTCTACATCCCGGACCGCAATGATGAAGGGTACGGAGTCTCCATCAAGGGTTTGGACTGGGCCGCCGACAACGACTTCACCCTCGTCATCACCCTCGACTGCGGCATCAAGGCCATCGAAAAGACCCGTTACGCGGCTTCACGCGGGATAGATTTCATCATCTGCGACCACCATCTTCCCGATGCCGAGCTCCCGCCGGCCGTAGCCGTGCTGGATCCAAAGCGTGAGGACTGCCATTATCCCTTTGACGACCTCTCGGGCTGCGGCGTGGGTTTCAAGCTTGTCCAAGCTTATTCCCAGCGCTACGGAGTTCCCTTCGAGACCCTCGTTCCCCTGCTCGACTACCTCGTGGTCAGCATCGCATCCGACCTTGTCTCGGTGGTAGGGGAGAACAGGGTTCTTGCGCATTACGGCCTCAGGCAGCTCAACGAAGCTCCCCGTGCCGGACTCCTAGCCATGATCACCCTTTCCAAGCTCGAGCTCGGACACATCACCATCGACGACATCGTCTTCAAGATCGGCCCGCGCATCAATGCCGCTGGACGAATGGAGACTGGCCGCCTTGCGGTCGAGCTCCTTACCGCCAAGGGCATCGACGAGGCCATGACCATCGGCGAAAAGATCAACGAGAACAACAACGACCGCAAGAGCATCGACCGCGAGATCACCCAGGAGGCCCTGGAGATGGTCCAGAAAGGCGACAGCCTCGCGTGGAAGAATGCCACCATAGTGTACAACCCCAGCTGGAACAAAGGAGTCGTCGGTATCGTTGCCTCCCGTCTGGTCGAAGCCTTCTACAAGCCCACCATCGTCCTGACCAAATCCAACGGCTTCGTCACCGGCTCGGCCCGCAGCATCCAGGGCTTCGACCTTTATGAGGCCATCGAAAGCTGCGCCGACCTTCTGGAGAACTTCGGCGGACACGTCTATGCCGCCGGTCTCACTCTCAAGGAGGACAAGCTCGAGGAGTTCAGCGCCCGTATCGACGAATTCGTAGGAGGCAAGATCACCGAGGAGATGCTCACGCCTGTCGTCACCATCGACGCCAAACTCGACTTTGCCCGCATCACTCCGAAGTTCTTCCGCATACTCAAGCAGTTCCAGCCCTTCGGACCTGGCAACAACAATCCTCTGTTCCTCACGGAGAATGTCTATGACGACGGCAACGCCCGCAAGGTCGGCGCCGGCGGCGTGCACGTCAAGCTCGAGCTGCTCCAGGAGTCGCAGCCCTATCACCAGATTCCGGCCATCGCCTTCAATAAATCCGATTTCTACGAATACATCAAGGCCGGCAATCCTTTCGACGTCTGTTACTCAATCGTCGAGAATTATTACAGGGGTAGTTCCAATATCCAGCTCCGCATCAAGGATATGCACGAGCGCGAGGATATTATCTGAATCTTCCGGGACCTCCTCCCGGGCCGCCGAATCCTCCGCGTCCTCCTCCGGGACCGCCGAATCCACCGCCGCCGGGGCCTCGTCCGCCTCCTCCGTTACCCGCCATGCTGTTGAACCTGTAGGCCAGGGTCACCATCACGTAGCGCCCGAAGTTGTGCGTCCAGCTGTTGTTGACATAGTCGGAAGTCATGGAAGTGCTGAAGCCCATGGTCTTGTTGAACAGGTCGTGGACCGTGAACGAGACTTCGACATTGTTCCTGGGACCGAACCTGAAGCCTCCGTTCAGGTCGAGTATGTTGTCGTTGACGGCTGCATACTGCACTCCCTGCATGAAGGTCTTGGTGTAGTTTCCTCCCAGGTACATTATCTTGAAAATGTTGTTGAGCTCGAATCCTGCCCTGATGGCTTCGGTGAAGTACTCGGTGCTGGAACCCGCGCTGTTCCACGAATGGACGTATGAGCCGTTGCCGTTGATGTTGAAGCGGATGTCCCGCGAGAAATTGCTGCGTATGCCCAGCGAGAGTCCCGGACGGACATTCTGGGTGGAGATAAGCTTGTCATCGACGTACGACGGGGACATGTCCCAGCTGCCGGAGAGACCGGTATTGAAGATGCAGCCGATGAACTTGATCGGGAAACCAAACTGGACCGAAAGGTTGGCGTTGTAGTTGCCGGAGGCGTTCTCATAGCTCGTGAAGGTCGACTGCGCCGGCATGGTATAGTTGTACTTCGGAAGGTATGTCTCCTTTGCGTAATATGTCCGTCTGCTGACGATCTGGTCCTTTCCGGCCGAGAACGATCCGTTGATGCTGAAGGTAGTAAGGTTGGAATTGATGCCCCAGCCTCCGCCTCCTCGGTTGTTTCCGCCAAGACTCTGTCCGAGCAGGGCGTTGCGGGCTTCCTTGCCGAGGACGGTGCTGTAATTGAACCTGAACGCGTTCGACCTGCTCGCCTTAAGGTCGGGATTGCCCGACGAGACCGAATAGAGATTGGTGTTGTCTATCCTGGGACGCAGCTGGTCTATGGAAGGAGTATTGCTGGATACGTTCCAGGTAAACTGCCAGTGGTTCATCTGCGAGTTGTTTCCTATCTGCAGCGAAGGTACGAAGGCGTTGAAGGTCCTGGAATAGATGGGTTCCTCCTCGGGGAATGCATCGCCGCGGTTAAGACCGGTCATCCTGTAGTCGAGGTTGGCGGAGAGGATGACCTTGTCTTCGGCGAAGGTGGTTCTGAAGGTGGCGGAAACGGAGTTGGTGTAGTTGTCGTTGATCCTGTTGTAGGTGTTGACGCTGTCGACCAGGCTTGCCGCCGGATCGGTGACGTCGTATGCCCACTGGACGGTGTTGGACTTGGAGTTGGAATAACCGTAGGCGATTCCGATCGTGCTCCTTTCGCTCAGTTCGTATGCCGCTGAAGCGTTTGCGTTGAAGCTTCTGGATTCTGTGCCGGTGTCGATGTCCAGAACGGTGACGGTGATGGTCGAAGTGGTGGTATCGACCTTGGCGCTGGTCCCTTCGTTCTTGGAGTTGTTAAGCGACATCGATCCGGCGAGCCTGAACTTGTTGTTGAAGCCCTTGTTGATGTTTCCGCCGATATTGTACGAGATACCGTCGGTATTGCGTATCGTCGAAGACGAAGATCCCTGCCTCGGCAGGTCGTCCTGATAGTTGTAGTTGCTGCTTAGGGAGGTGGAGCCGTTGTCTGTAAGGTTGAGGGTCGCGTTGACCCTGACCTGTCCGTCAGCGAGGGCTTTCCTCGCGTTCACGGAGAAACGATGGGTGCCGTTGTCCGTCGTCGACAGCGAGGATGTCGAATTCTTGCGGTAGTAGTATTTGTCGTTGGGGAAATAGATCCTTTCGCTCCTCGACTCGTTTACGTTATAACGGCTGTTATACTCATACGAGGCGCCTACACTTCCCAGGACGAAATTCCTGGTCTCGGGACTCATCCATCTCCTGTTGAAGCTGATTTCAGCCCTCCGGGCCTTGAGGTCGGCCGACCCGCCTCCGCCCGCAGCGCGGAAGGTATTGCCCCTGCGGCGGTTGTTCTGGTTGTTGATGTTGTTGAGGTTGAACGAGCCTTCTATCTGGAGTTTCTCCGAGGAGAAGTTGACGTCGCCTCCGACCGTATAGCGGAACTTGTGGAAAGTGGTGTCGGTGTCGTAACCTCCTCCAACCAGGAAGTTCCCGTTGCTTACCATGGTCGGCTTGGTCTTGGTTTCGATGTCCAGTACCCTGCGCTTGCTTTCGTTCTTGCTGATCCTGTGCCGGGGGTCCTTGTTCTCATACTCTTGGTAGGACTTGATCGTGACCACCTCTTCCGCACGGAGATTGTTCAGGGCGGCCATAGGCGCATCTCCGAAGAGGAGGGCCCCGTCGATATATACCGTGCTGACATCTTCGTTCAGTACCGTGACGCCGTTCTCTCCCACTTCTACGCCCGGCATCTGCTCCAGGATGTCGATAGCCATCTCGCCCGCGTTAAGCTTGACCGCAGCGGCGTGGAATGCTATCGTATCCTCTTTTATGGAGACGGGATTGGCGATGTCCCTGACGACTGCGCCTTCGAGGGTTATGTTCTCGGCGTTGAGGTTGGCAATCACGCGGTTCTGCCCGGAAACGAGGGTGATGGGGTTGGTCTGCTCCTGGTAGCCGAGCATGCTGAAGGTGACGGTGGCGCTTCCAGGCCTGAGATTCCTGATTGTGAAAGTGCCGTTGGCTCCGCTCACGGCATAAGTCGTATCCGCTTTCTGATTCTCCCCATTGTCGGAGATGACGATGACGGTAACGCCGGCACCGGGCTGCTGTCCCGTGTCTTCGTCGGTAAGATAAACGTTTCCGGTAAGGATGGCCTGTGAGTTCCGGTTTCGCTGCTGGAGCGCATTCATCGCCTGGTTACCTCCTCCGCGATAACCCTGTGCGGAAGCGAGTATGGGGAATAGTATCAAGGCCAGGGTAAGGAACGCGTTTTTCATGTTCATGGTCCGGGGGAGTTTTTCAGTTAGGTTACAAAGATACTAAAAAAATTGTAAAATAAGCTCTTATGAGATCAGGTTGGCGATTATTCCTGCGACCTGCATCGGCGAAAGGCTGTCGACGTCGATAATGAAGTCTGCCGCGGCGGTGTAGAGCGGCGTGCGCTCCCGCAGGAGCGCCTCGAAGCCGCCGCTCTTCAGCAGCGGCCGCTGGCTCTGCTCGCCGCCCAAATGCAGGCGCAAGGTCTCTTCGGTAGCCCTTAGGAAGAAGCATTTGCAGCGCTCCTTGATCAGCGCCGCATTCTCCGGCCTCAGTATCGTCCCCCCTCCTAGCGATAGGATAAGGTTATTTTGAGCGGGGTATTCCCCCTCGAAAAATGTGCCACCCTCGGCAACATAAGAGGGGGGGACCCAAGCGTTAAGCTTTGGGGGGGTCCGAAGGACTTTTTCGAGGGGGAATACCCCACTCAAAAGTTCCTTCAGCGCTTCGGATTCGAGGTTGCGGAAGGCGGTTTCGCCATCCTGGGCGAAAATGTCGGGAATGCTTCTCCCGGCTTTCTTCTCTATGTACCGGTCGAGGTCTATAAGTGGAATGCCCAGCAGCGTCGAGAGCTCCCTCCCGACGCTGCTTTTCCCGCATCCCATGAAACCGGTCAGCGCGATGACCATGCTAGAACAGCGTGAGGTCCTCGCCGTCATCGACTTCGGGGACGTTGATGGTGCTCATGTCGATATCGGGGAGTTCGATCTCATCCGGAGTGTCGATGATGTCGGACATGTCGATCTCGCCGGCGAGATTCTCCGGTTCGGCTTCCGGCTTTTCCTCTTCGAGATCCTCCGGCTTCATCAGAGGCTCGGCGAACTCGACTTTCTTGAGATCCCACGAGTGGCATTTCTTGCCCTTTGCGGCAATGCCTTTCTTGGCAATAAAATCTTCCGCATCTATCAGTTCCGGCTCCCTGTGTGCGTACTTGCCCGCGAAAGTGACCTTCACCTGCGGATGCTTGTCCTCGCTGATGTCCACCAGGTAGGAACTGCGTCCTTCGGCGATGAAGGACACCGGAGTGTTGTCACTCAGGATGAACGAGAAACGTTTGACATAGAATGCCTTGACGGAAGCGTCCCAATACAGGGCGGTATATGTCTTGTTCGGGTCGAACTTCTCTATCTTGAGTACGTCGCCCTGATACTTGTTCACCAGGTCGAAGGACGTAGTATAGAACGTGCCGTTCTTGAAAATCGCCAGGACCTTGTCGTCTGTCTCGAACTGGCCGAGGTACAGGCCCCTGCCGTCCTCGTTGAGCTTCTGGATGTCGGCGTCGTACCAGATGTCCTTTCCGGAAATCGTGGACACGCCCTTGCTCTTGAGCTGGATGCGCTGGATGGGGTTCTTGGACACGAGGTTTCCTCGCGAAGTCTTGCCCTTGATGGCAAGCGTGGAGAAATCGTACTCCATGGACGATTTCTTCAGTTTGGCGCGCGGGCGCAGATAAATGCGCACGGACTCGGCCTCGCCGTTGTGGTTCGCGGTGAACCACAGGATGGTCGACCCCGGAGCCCCGGTCGTGATGTCGTACTCTTTGTCGCGGGTCACGGAAGTGATTGCGAAGCGTTTGGCGTATGATACCGAGGTCTTGCCCTCGCGGTAGATCACGTTGTATATCGTACGCGAATCATTGCGGTGGAACACCCCGACATAGAGAAGGTTCTTTCCGAAGAAGGCCTTGTCCGTCACCTTGGTGATGATGTACTTGCCGTCCTTGCCGATGACGATGATCTCCGACAGGTCCGAGCAGTCGCAGATGTACTCGCCGTTGTCGTCGCGCTTGAGGCCTATGCCCACGAAGCCCTCGGCCTTGTTTGCGTAGAGCTTTGCATTGTTGTTCACGACCTTGGTGGCGGCGATGGTCTCGAAGCTGGTGATTTCGGTGAGTCGGGGGAAGTCCTTGCCGTATTTCTTCTTAAGTCCCTTGAACCAGTCGATAGTGTAGCGGGTGATATGTGCGATCTTGTCCTTGACGTCGTTTATATCGCTTTCGATGCCGCGTATCTTCTCGTCGATGGCCTTGGTGTCGAACTTGGAAATCTTGCGGACGGGCTTTTCCACGAGCTTCAGGATGTCGTCCATCACGATCTCACGGGTCAGCAGGTCCTGATACTCCTTCATGCGCTCGAAGACGTCGCCTATCTGCTCCTCCCAGGTTTTCTGGTCCTGTTCCAGGACCTTGTAGATGCGGTTCTCGAAGAAGATGCGCTCCAGCGAGCTGTAGTGCCACTCGTTCTCGAGTTCTTCCAGCTTGATACGGAGCTGACGCTCCAGGATGTCGCGGGTATGATAAGTGTCGTATTCGAGGATCTCGTTCACGTCCATGAACTGGGGCTTGTTGTCCATGATCACGCACGCGTTGGGAGAAATGTTGATCTCGCAGTCTGTGAAGGCGTAGAGGGCGTCGATGGTCTTGTCGGGTGACACGTCGTTGGGCAGGTGGATGATGATCTCCACATGGTCCGTAGTCATGTCGTCTATCTTCTTGATCTTGATCTTGCCCTTGTCCTTTGCCTTGAGGATCGAATCGATGACTATTCCGGATGTCTTGCTGTACGGGATCTCCGTGATCGCTATGGTGTTCTTGTCGATCTTGTCGATCTTTGCGCGGACCTTCACCACGCCGCCGCGGCGGCCTTTCTGATACTTGGAACAGTCGGCGTATCCGCCGGTAGGGAAGTCCGGATATAGCTCGTAGGGCTTGCCCTCGAGGATGGCTATGGAAGCGTCGATGAGTTCGTTGAAATTATGGGGGAGGATCTTGGAGGCCATACCCACGGCGATGCCTTCCGTACCTTGCGCCAGCAGGAGCGGGAAGCGGACGGGAAGCTCGGTAGGCTCCTGGTTCCTGCCGTCGTAGGATGTCATCCAGTTGGTGACCTTGGGGTCGAAGATGACTTCCTTGGCGAACTTGCTGAGCCGCGCCTCGATGTATCGGGGGGCGGCGTTCGAGTCGCCGGTGAGTATGTTTCCCCAGTTACCTTGGCAGTCCACCGCATAGCCCTTCTGGCCGATCTGCACGAGGGCGCCCAGGATGGACGCGTCACCGTGCGGATGGTACTGCATGGCCTGTCCGACGATGTTGGCCACCTTGGTGTAGGCCCCGTCGTCCATCTTGTACATGGCATGCAGCACCCTGCGCTGCACGGGCTTGAGACCGTCCACGATATGGGGGACGGCCCTCTGCAGTATCACGTAGGATGAATAGTCAAGGAACCAGTCCTTGAACATGCCCGAGAGCTTGAACTTGTGGCTGTCGTCGCCGAGAAGCTTGTCGTACTTTCCCGACGGGACGGCGGACTCGTCCACCATCTCCTCTCCTTCTTCCAGGGACTCCTGAGGGTCCAGGACTTCGTCGTTGTATTCTTCGCTCATATAAACCTCCGGGCGCGGCAAGCGCGCCTCTAGTTAATCCTCGTAACCGAAACGGCGGAGTTCCTTGCGGCTCTCGCGCCAGTCCGGATCCACTTTTACATACAGTGACAGGAAGACTTTCTTCTGGAAGAAATCCTCCATGTCGATACGGGCTTCCGTCCCCACCTTCTTCAAGGCGGCGCCCTTCTTGCCTATGATGATGCCTTTCTGCGAATCGCGCATCACATAGATGACGGCTCCGATCTCATATCTCTCCTCTCCTTCCTTGAACGACTCCACCTCCACTTCGCAGCAGTAAGGAATCTCCTGGCTGTAGTTCAGCAGGATCTTCTCGCGGATAATCTCCTGTGCGAAGAAACGGAGGTTGCGGTCGGTGAAGGTGTCCTTGTCATACCATGGCGGGCTCAGAGGGAGCTTTTCGACTATCCTGTCGAAGATGCTCTCGAGGTTGAACCTCTCCTTGGCGGAGGCGGGAATGATGTCGGCCTTAGGCAACTGCCCGTGCCAATAGTCCATCAGCTCCAGCACCTTGGGCTGGTCGCTGATGTCTATCTTGTTGATGACCACGATGACGGGGCACTCGAGACGTTGCAGCTTGGCGACGTAGTCGGCGTTCTTGTCAGCCGTCTCGACGGTATCCGTGACATATAGGATAATGTCGGCGTCGCCAATGGCGGCGTCGACGAAATTCATCATGTTTTTCTGGAGCCGGTAGTTGGGCTTCAGGATGCCGGGGGTGTCGGAATACACTATCTGGTAGTCCTCCCCGTTCACGATGCCCATGATGCGATGCCGGGTGGTCTGCGCCTTTGCCGTCACGATGGACAGCTTCTCACCCACCATCGCGTTCATCAAAGTGGACTTGCCGACGTTGGGATTGCCTATGATGTTGACGAACCCGGACCGGTGATCAGACATAGGCGCCCATCTTCAGAATGTTCACTTCCCC
>CAMJHW010000048.1 GCA_946405645.1 uncultured Bacteroidales bacterium | reverse complement strand
CCACGGAGGCCTTCATGATGCCGTCGAGGAACTCGTCCACGGTCTCGGGATCGTGAGCCATCTTCGGCTCGAGGATGAATGCGGCGGGATTGTCATAGCCCATCAGCTTGGCCTTCTCGATGCGCAGGCGCATCACGTCGAGGACAAGCTGGCGGTTGTCGTTCTCGTTGCCGTTATGGCCACGGGACGAGTATGCCTTGAACATCTCCTCGCGAAGCGAACGGTCCTCAGTGGTGGTCATAGCCGTCGGATATGCGGAAACGGAGATGCCGAAGCGCTCCTTGAAGGCGTTGTTCTCAGCGAGATTGTTATTGCCGATCTTGTTGGTCTTGGCCGACATCTCGGTGTTGATCTCGCGCAGACGGGCCTGCTTGGCCTCGTCGAGGCCGATGCCGTTGCGCTCGAACGCCTCGAATGTCTTCTTCAGGACCATCTGCTGCTCACGGGTGAGCCCGCTCTGGTCGGCATTGTACACCGCGGCGACTTTCTTATAGAGGTCCTTGTTCATATAGATGTTGTCGCTATGCTCCGACACGAGGGGGGTGATCTCCTCCTCTATAGCCATCAGCTCGGGGCAGTTCTCCGTCTCGCTGACGTTGTAGAACACGCCCTGCACCTTGCTGAGGATGCTGCCGGACAGCTCCATAGCACCGATGACATTGTCGAACGTCGGCGCAGCTGTATTGGCGATGATAGCATCGATCTCTTTCTGCTGCTGCTCGATGCCCGCCTTGAAGGCAGGGACATAGTCAGCGTATTCAATCTTGTCGAAAGGCGGAATGCCGTAGGGAGTGTCCCAGTCCTCGAGGAAGGGATTTACGCGTTTGGGAGTACAGGATGCCATTGCGAGGATGACTGCCAGGCTTGAAAGCCCGATTAAGGTTTTGCTGAGTTTCATATTATCAATGTTTCACTACTGAAATTGACGGATCGTCCACCAGGGTGAACTGCGCAGATCCGTTATAGATGGTCAGGATGCCGGTGACGTCGACCAGGGCACCATCCCTGGCATTGGGATCGCCAAGGATGGCCGGGTCGATCTCCGTGTCACAGAAGCGTGCATAACCGCTGGTGCGGATCTGAACGGGAGTAGCCCCCAGATGGAAATACTGGCTCGTGGTGACGGCTACGGCATTGTTGCGGAGTGTCTGCTTGACTGTGAGTCCGGTATCGGTGTCGAAGATATCGTCCATATACTTGTTTCCGTTGGTATAGCAGGAATCGAAGTTTCCTCCGTCCAGATACTCGAGGAACTTGCTTTTGCTCATAGCCCAGGTGGAGACGCCATAGGTCTCCTTAGAGCAGAAGACGCGGTTCGCTCCGTCCTTCTTGTCCTTGTATTGATCCACGTACAGAAGGATGAATATCCTCTTGTAATTGTCGGTACTGTACTCTGACGGGGCGCCGTACTGCAGTCCCTTCATCGTGACGAGCTTGCCCCACAACTCGTGGTGATAGCCACGGGCAAGGGCCGCCTTGAGTTGAGTCTCGTCAACGACGGTAGGACTCACCTCGGCACCAACCGCTCCTTTGAAAACATGCTCGTCTATGATGGCTTGCAGGTCGATGTACGAAGTCTCGTACTCCCCTGTCGGGTCGTCGAGACCGAGCTGCGGCATGCCGTTATAGGAGCCGAGCGTCAGGCTGGCGCAACGGACATAGAGCCACTGGCCGATCTTGTATTCGCTGTAAAGCGAGGACTTTCCGATCTTTATGTCGATTCCTCCGGTCTCGTCCTGGATGTACAGTTCACGATAGACATTTCCAGTCCTGTCGGACGAGATGACCTGTCCCTTGATCCAGATATTGGAAGTGATCTCCACTCCCGGGGATTTATACAGGGACTTGAGATCCTTGATGGAGGTGAACTCCGTGAAGTGATAACGGGCCATCAGGTCCGCCTCGCTCACGGGAACGACTGCGGGAGGTTCATTGGCGTCGAATGTGAACACCGGCTGCCACTCTTCCTTCAGACTCTGGCAGGAAACGAGCGCCAAAAGGGCGCCAAGTGCGATAATCGTTCTTTTCATGGCTTAGAATCTGAAATAAATGTTCAACATGTAATTGGTACCCGCCATATAGAAATACTTGGGATCGAAGCGGTAGAATCGCTCCTTGCCGACGGTATTGTCCACGATGCGGGTCTGCTCGTAACCTCCGGTCTTTACATTGGTATTGTTCAGGAGATTCTTGACATTGAGCGAGAATCCCAGCTGGTAAACACGCTGGATATACCAGGATTTGCCCACGCTGAAGTTGACAAGGATGGCAGGATCGAACTTCTCCTGCGAAGTCATATACTCGACCTCGACGGGAGTGACCTTATTGTCCGGGCCTGCTGTAGCATAGTCGGTGCGGTACAGAGGATTCATGTCGAGATAGGACTCGGCGAAATACTCGACGTCGCCGTCGATGAACCAGTAGTTATGGTTATAGTCCAGGCCGATGCTCGCAGCGAACTGCGGTGTGGAAGGGACATAGTGCTGCTGCATCTTCGTATAGCCCGACAGGCTCGTAGCCGTGACCCTTCCGGAAGCGTCCTTGGGATAGACCGGGCTCGACTTCCAGTAAGGGACCAGGACGTTTTCGAGAACAACCTCGGCGCTGTTGTCCACAGTCTGGGTCATCCTGGGATTCGAGGTGTATTCATAGCGTCCCGCTGCGACTACACCCTGGACGGAGAGGTTCTCGAACACATAGGTGGGGAACTTGAAACCGAACTCGATACCCATATTTCGCTGGTCGATGCCGCTGATCGCGAAATTCGAGAACGCATTCTGGATGTCGTCGAACGCGCTCATCACATCCGTCTGGTCATTGATCGTGGTATAGAACGCGGTCGCGCGGATGTTGATGCCGTTCGCTCCGTACTGCCAGTTGATGTCGGACGAGAAGGTCTTGATTGGCATCAGGTTATCTACAAGGGAGTTGCGCGTACGGGCGGAGAGGAATGCCTGGTTGAACTTCGGAGCATCGTTGAAGTATCCGACGTTGGCATAGACGCGCTGTGAACCGCCGATGACGTAGCTCAGGCCGGCCTTTGCAGCGTACGTCAGGAAGCTCGAGACGTCGGACTTGCCCATGGACGAAATGACCTTGCCCTTGGAATCGTAGGAAGTCAGGTTCACTCCGTTCACGATTATCTCATTGCCGTTGGGATCGAGGCCGGCGAAGAGGCCCTTGCGCATGAGACCCTCGCGCCAGAAGGCCTCGAAGCCGACACGGCCGCCGATGCTGGCGCTGAGGTTGCCGAAGGCGAAACGGCCGTTGAGCCAGCCTTCGGCCTTGCGCACCTGGGCGTAATAATCATAGCCATACTTGTCGCCGACGTGAAGCACCTCTGCCTTTCCGTTGGTCAGGTAATAATCGAGGTCGTTCTGGATCCTCGCTTCCGAGGAAGCGAAATCACGCTCCGCGAAATTGTCGATGTTGAGGTAATAATCACCGCCAAGAAGGTCGGCCACCAGCTTGTAGTTCTCGCTGCGGTTGATCCTGGCGCTGAGTCCTCCGGTCAGGACGACGGTCTCGGACGGACGGGCCTTGAAGTTCAGCGCGAAGTTGAGGTCCTGCTGGTCCACATGGCGCTCCTCCTGGACATACTTTGAGCGGGCGTCTCCGGCGCCGGTGCCCTGGAGGCGGTTCACCTCATACAGACGATCCCAGTTGACATGGGTCAAGGCGGGATATTCGGACGAGTGCGTCCAGACCTCCTTGGCCCAAGCGTACTTCTCGAAGTTCTGCCTGTTCAGGTCGGTATTGGGATCGTAGAAGTAGCTCGGAAGGTTGCGGTAGTAATCCGGACGGGGATCCTGGGCGTCATACCAGTCGAGGGCGGTATAACCGTTCTTTCCGAAACGGTACAGTACCGTGGCGGAAGCCTGGAAACGGTCCGAAGGGGTGTAATCGTACTTCAGGATGGCTATCGGTTCGTTGGTCTTGCGGACGCGGGCGTTGCGCACCTTGCCGTTCTGGTATCCCCAGTTGGAGTTGTACATATTGTCCCCCATCAAGTCATAGACCTCCTGGGTGGAGGCGTTCTGCGCACCGCGCTGGCCGGGAGTGGAGAAGAATATGAAACCTAACTGATGGGTGTCGCCGAACTTCTTGTCCACGGCACCATACCACGCGAAGGAACGGTAATAGACGCCGTCGATCCAGTCGTTTCCACCCAGGCGGGCGGAAACATTGATGGCGTACGACCATCCGTTGTCAAGCGGTCCGGACGCATAGGTGCCCATAAGGCGCAGGCGGTACAGCGAGCTGTTGGTGAGGACGCTTCCTCGCCAGCCCTTGCGGACGTTGGAGGCATTGGCGAAGATGTTGGTCAGGCCGTTGTATCCGCCGAAGCCGAAGTCGGACACCTCCGTACCGTTGACCGTCTCCTTGGAGCGCATGGCCTCGTTGAGGCCGCTCCAAAGCGAGAAGGGTGAATAGCCGGTCACGGCGTCGTTCATCTTGACGCCGGCCAGATATACATCCTGCGACTCGGAGGTATAACCGCGCGGCTGGAAACGGATCGCGCTGAAATTGTATCCGGCGATCTCGTTGAAGACGTCGTTGGCGTCGAACAGGATCGCTGGATTGTCATTGTATCCGGAATCGTCCATATCGAAGGCCGCGAAGGAATCGTCGTCGATCTCCACCGCCTTCTGGATCGATGTCAGCGACAGGTTGAACATATTCTTGACAAAACCGTCGTTGACCGTGACCTGGACATTGGTCTCCAGGAAGCCCGCGCATGTGATCACCAGCGTGTACATGCCGTCCTCGAGGCCCTCGATTAGGAAGGAGCCGTCGTCGGCCGACGCAGTCTCGGCGAGCTCGGCCGCGCCCTGGAACAGGACGAGCCTCGCACCTTCGACCGGCTGGCGGTCACCTCGGCTCACCACGACGCCCTTGACGCCGCCGGTAGGCTGCGCCAGCAGCATCACGCCGGCAAGCAAGGCACACAAAGCCGTTAAGAGTCTTTTCATATCTGATTATTTCTTTATGACGATGTAAGTCGGATAATGGTCGGAATATCCTCCGATGAAAGCGCCGTTGGACGAAGTGCGGAACGGAGTATTCTTGTACTGTCCGGTCTGCTGTGTCATGAACGGTTTCGTGAAGATGCGTCCATAGTATTTCTGGTTGGTGATCGGGATGATGCCCAGTGTGCCGGGAGCCGGGTGAGCAAGGGAATCGCTTACGAGGATGCAGTCGTAGATGTTCCACTCGCCACGATAGGCCAGGGAACCGAATCCGTTCTTGAGCATGGAAAGGAACGGGGAGAAATAATCCTCCGGTCCCACCTCGTCGATGGTCTCCTTTCCCCTTAGATAGACGGCCATGGACTCATCGGTAGGGTTGTCATTCATGTCGCCCATCACTACGCATTTGATGCCGGGATACTTCTGCATCATCTGCCTGGAATGCTGATAGATGATCTCGCCTCCGCGCGAACGGAGATCGCCGCTCTTCTCGCCCAGGCGGGAAGGAAGGTGGCAGACATAGAATGCGAAATGCTCCCCCTCGATCGTGCCGTGGACCATCAGGATATCGCGTGTGCGGAAGCTGTCCTTGTCCTCCTGGGTCATGTTGCTGAAGGAGATTGCCCGGCTGTTGAAGTCGAACGGGATGCTCTCGCTGTCCAGATAGGTGAACTGGTCCGGTTTGTAGAACAGTGCGACATCGACGCCACGGGTGTCAGGTCCGTCGTAATGGACGATCTGGTAATTGGCCTCTGCGATCTGCGGGTCGGCCACGAGGTCCTCGAGGACGTGACGGTTCTCGATTTCGGACACTCCAAGGATGGTGTGCCATGCTCCGTTGTCCTGCTTCATGGCAGCTATGACCTGTGCCATGTTGCTGAGCTTTTTCTGGTACTTGGCCTCCGTCCACTGGTTCGCACCGTCGGGGAGATACTCGTAATCGTTCTTGCCTTCGTCGTGGTATGTGTCGAAGAGGTTCTCCAGGTTGTAGAAGCCGATGACATAGCTTTTACCCGTCTGTACGGGCATGCTTCGCTCCATAGAGACAGGGACCTGACGCTGGGCACCGCATCCGCTGAGCAGCAGAAGTACGGAGAACGCTAAGGTTAGTTTATATAAGGACTTTCTCATCTGATTGGTTATTGGTTATTTCCACCAGGAGGAAGGCTCCTGGGACTTGATTTTCCGTGCATTTTCGGCTCCGACCTTCTCCGCGAGGTTCACGAAGAACTCGATGCCGGTCTTTTTTTCCAGCTCGTCTATGGACATTATGTAGTCAAGATACCTCCCGTTCGAAATGCTTGAATCGTGGGGAAGGAAATATCCGCAGGCGGTATATTTTTCACCGGTGGTGGAAGCCTCGTAGTAGCGCAGCAGGGCCTTGAAGTAACCGGAGGGAATACGCACCCGGTGGCCTCCGCGGTCGATAAGAGTCCCGGACCGGTCATCCACGATGCAGCCGGTAACGACATAAAGCGTATCCGACGAATTGGCATAGCTGCGTACCCTGTTCTCCAGATTGGCCCAGATGCCTCCATTGAAGTTGTAATCCTGGGGCGTCATGTTCGTGGCATAGAATGTCGAGACATTCGCCGAATATGTCAGGCGGTCCGCAGACGGGATCTGATGCCCGCGCGAATGTCCAGTACCGTATGCGCCATTGGTGATGGCCTGCTGCAGGGCAGCCGGAATGAGCGGGTCAAAACCCCACACATCCGAGCGCCTGCCATTGCCTATGAGCCCGTTGTTCAGAGGATATGCAACCCACGTGGAAAGGAATGATCCATAGTCATAGTAGAAGGACCAGTTGCGATTGTTGCCGGGCTTCGCGAAATAGTCGCCTCCCGTCATATCGTGGGCGAACCACTCCTTGCCGTCGCCCGCCTTGGTGGCGGGAAGCTCCAGCCAATGCGGCGCGGCTACGTCGTAGCCATAGCCGTACTGCTGCGGCTGGTCCGGCCCGACGGGCTTGACCACCGCCTTCTGCGTGAGCGTCAGCGTGGCCTGACCGCCCGGAGTGGCGTTCAAGGTCAGAGTGACGCTGCGCGCATCCTCGCCCGTGTTGGCTTCGTAGGAAAGGATCACGCTGTTGCGGCTGCCCGTTCCGGAGGCGGGCGACACGGTCGCCCAGCTTCCTCCGGCAACGGAGATCGTCCACGCCTTGCTGGCCGTGACCGACAGGAACACGCTGCCTGAAGCAGGTTCCAGCTGCAATACCGGCGCAGTCAAGGCGGCGGGCAGCACGGGCTCTTCCGGCTCGGGTCCGTTACACGACCCGAGCACGAGCAGCCCGGCGCCCAGCGCCGCTATGATCCCGCGAAACTTCATCTATTACTCGGCGAGGGTAACGGCTACTTTGGCAATCCTACGATGACCGGAAGTACCACCAACTTTGAACACAACTGATGTGGCAGAGCCTGTCCAAGTAGGAGAATTCCAGGTACCCGGATCAGTCGTAATCTCATTGGTACCATCACCGGAACCAAACGTCAACTCAATCTTGACGATAGACTTGGAAGAAGACTTGACGGTAAAACTGTTATCACCATAGAAACGGACAGCAGAACCAGTGTTGTAATATTTGGGACCATTACTGTTCGTGCCCTTATCCACGGTTATGGAGATGGCTCCAGACGTAATGCCGTCGAATACCTGTGCATTTTCATAACCCTGAGCAGTTAAATCAAACGTCACGACATTGCCCTGCTGCTCTCCGCCGCCTCCTGGAGTATCACCGCCCTGGCCATTGTAGCTGACGAAATAGGCGTTCAAAGCTTCATCCTTGCCCTGATAGGAACCACGGTTGGCCTTGATGGTGATAGTGCCGCCGTTGGCGATACCATATTTCTCGACAAGCTCCTGGAACTTCTTCTTTTCACCACCCTTGGTGGAAAGGACGCCATAGACATATACGCTGCCGCTGTCATCTGTCAAATCGAAGTTACCGTACTGGTCTCCGTCCTTAAGGTTGGAGATGGTGCCGGTCAACTCGTACCAATCAGACGTGCTCTCTGCCGCTGCAAGGAAATTCGCGACAGTCGTGGCGCCATGTTCGACATCACCTGCCGGCGGCTGAGGAGTGTCACCACCCTGACCGTTGTAGCTGACAAAATAGGCATTCATGGCTTCATCCTTGCCCTGATAGGAACCACGGTTGGCTTTGATGGTGATAGTTCCGCCGTTGGCGATACCATATTTCTCGACAAGTTCCTGGAACTTCTTCTTTTCGCCTCCCTTCGTGGAAAGGACCCCATAGACATAGACGGTTCCGCTGTCGTCGGTAAGGTCGAAATTGCCATACTGGTCGTCAGCCTTGAGGTTGGAGATGGTTCCCGTGAGCTCATACCAATCCGTAGTGCTCTCGGAAGCGGCGAGGAAATTGGCCACGGTAGTGGCGCCATGATCGGTCTCGCCTGCCGGCGGCTGAGGCGTATCGCCACCACCGGTTTCTCCGTTAAGTGAGTACAGGTAGGCTTTGTTGGCTACTGTCTCAGGGGTGTTGCCCTTATAGTTCATCAACTGGCCATAGACGACCACCTCGTCTCCGACCTTGATGTCGGTCTGGCCGGCTTCGAATTTCTTGTTGCCAAGGTAAAGGGCACGGTAGCAGTAGAACTCGCCCGACTCTGAGCCATCTTCGGAAATGTAGAAGGAAGCGTTGCCGTAGGTGCCACCCTCAGTGAAGGTGCCCTTGTCGGGGATGCGGGATATCTTGCCCTTGACATAGACCTCGCTTGTCGTGTCGTATGTGGTGTTGTCAGTCCATGTCAGATCCTTTACCGCATTGATCGCAGCGGCAGGGTTGTAAGGATCGGCCTGAGTACCAGTGCCCTTGGGGTCGCCCGCAGGAGGAGCGGGAGGCGTTACGTCGCCTGTCTCACCGTTGAGGGAATACAGATGGGCAGTGCCCTGTACAGTCTCAGGAGTATTCTTGCGGTAATTCATCAACTCGCCATAGATGATAACCTCATCACCGACCTTGACATCTGTCTGGCCTGCAACGAACTTTTTGTTGCCCAAATAGAGAATGCGATAGCAATAGAACTCGTTGTCAGTCGTTCCGTCGTCAGAGATGTAGAACGTAGCATTGCCGTAGGTTCCACTCTGGGTATAAGTCTGGTCTTCACCTGTATCCCTATCCTTTCCGAACTGGGAGACCTTGCCCTTGACATAGAACGGTCCGACTTTCTCGTAGCTGTCGTTGGAAGTCCAGTTGAGGCTTTCGACCACCTTAAGGGCGGCGGCGACATTGAACGGATCTTCCTTCGAGCCGTTGCCCTTAGGATCTCCGGCGGGTGTGGTGCTTCCCGTAACTCCGTTCAGGGAATACAGGTAGGCGTTGCCCTGGGAAGTCTCGTAAACGGGCGCGGAACTGCCGTACAGGACGACGTTTCCATAGACGATGACTTCGTCTCCAACCTTGATCTGAGTGTCCTTGGACGTGTAGTTCTTGTTGCCGAGATACTTGGCGCGGTACACCTTGAACTGGGTAGCGCCGGTGGAGCCGTCATCGGAAATGTCGAACGTACCGTTGCCGTACTGGGCGCTATACTCTTCGCCGACGGAGGAAATGATACCTTTGACATAGACCTTTTCGGGGCTGTCAGTGGAAGGGTTGTCCAGGCTGTTGATGTACGAAATGACTCCGTCGACGGAGAACGGATGCTCCAGCGTACCCTTTCCATAGTCGATCTGGCCCTTCTGTCCCGTCTGGGAGACCTTGACATACTCCTTCATCAGACCGATGGAGAAAGCCACGTCCGCTTCGCGGTCGAAGCCGTCATTGGCAATGACGGTGACGGTAACGGTCTGGGGGCTCTTGGAAGGCTCGCCGCCGGCAGGATCGACGGCAATCCAGTCGGGAAGGCCCGTGACGGTCCACTGGCGGGAAGCAGTGACCTGAAGCGTCTGTGACGAAGACGAGGAATTGAACGAAAGCGCAGTCGTGCTGACCTCGATCTTGGCCACGCCGAAATCTTCTTCCTTCTCCTGGCAGCCGACGAGCACGGCGGCCGCAGCGAAGAAGCCTAATACAATGCGTTTGATGTCCATAACTATGAGTTGCTTTTATTGATTATTAGTTTTCTTTCATAAGGGTATAAAGATACGGATTATTTATGAAAGAAGATGAACCTGACAGGACATTTTCTTTGAAATAATATGGCTATATTTGTG
>CAMJHW010000047.1 GCA_946405645.1 uncultured Bacteroidales bacterium | reverse complement strand
ACGGCCAGTTCGGACCGGCCTCATGTCCGCCGGTATGCTGGCGGAATGCTATGTCTCCGTCCAGGAGGACATTTACGCCGGGGAAAAGATCCGTACCGAGTCCTTTGAGTCCGAGGAACTCATATATGGGAGATGCCTTGGCCGCGCTGATGAACGATCCGTTCATATCGACCCATTGCTCGGGCTCTGATACCGAGCCGATCGATATGAAGACCGGGCGCGGCGCGCAGATGCCGATCAGTTCGTGCTGATCCACCGGAAGGTCGTCCCAGGAGCGGTTCACATCGGCATACTTGATCATATTGCCGGCTACCCAGTGGTAGGAGTCCCAAGCGCAGGTGTTGTTGAGAGTCTCGCCGCAGTCGCGGCGCCAGCCGCCCGCTCCGCCACGGCCGGACGAGCAGACCATGGCCGTGGCTATGCGCTCGTCGAAGGCCATTGTCACGAGCGCGGCCTTGCCGTAGCGCGAAACGCCTTCGACTGCTACTTTGGAAGCGTCGAAACGGGCATCAGTCTCGAAATAATCTACGAGTTTTGACACTCCCCATCCCCAGGCTCGCAAGATTCCCCAGTCATCCGGTTTACGGTACTGTCCCTTGTTGCAGAGGCCGATGATGCCTTCACGAAGACCATAACCGCCGTCGGGCTGAACTGTGTTGGGAAGGATCTGGGCGGCGGCCCAGCCGCGCTGCAGCACCTGCTGCTGCCAGGTCGTGCCGCCGCCCCACGCGAACGGTTTACCCAGCATATACGAGAAATCCACCACTACCGGCATTCCCTGCGCTCCATTGCGCCCTTCCTTGCGCCACATCACCTGAGCCTGGATCTCCACCTTCACTGCCGGATACAAGCTGTTGTCCACTACCCCCTTAAGCTCTCGGATGACTATTGGCATACCTTCCAGATCCTCGTCATACTCCCTGACCACCTGCCAGTTTACAGCCGGGACGTTGTCCGGGATACGGCCGTAAACCTCTCTCTCGAACACTTCCTTGAGTTCCGGTTTACGGACCTTGTACCACATACGTGCGTTCTTGACCTTACGCCCGTCAAACGTCGTAAACGGATCCGGATAAAACGGGAAAGGATTAGCTTTGAGTTCGTCGTAATTGGGCCTCAAAGCGGGGTCTTCCGCCTGCCCGTCCCGGCGCGGTTTGGTCTCCTTCACCCCTATCTGCGCCTTCATGTTCTCGTAGTCAGCCATGGTGACTTGGTTCAAGCTGTCACGATTGACATTTCGCCCAGCTCCGGACTGGCCATACGCCGCTCCTGATGCCACTCCCATATACGTCACCGCAGTCACGACAAAAATCTTTGAAATCCTCATCAATAAATGTTTCATCCCCAATATATGCTTCAATGGTTTCAATTGCATCATCTGTTAATCCGTTAAGTCAAGTAAAAATACTCATTCCCCGCCAATTTATCAAAACCTGTAGAGCCAGAATGAGTAAAGAGCCGGAGTGAAAGAAAGATCAAAAGGTGTAGGAGAAAGCGGCGGAGAGGGCAAAGTCGGTGTGGGCAGGGCCGGGGACGGATATAGGGGTGACCGAAACAAAAGTACGTGAAGGGTCGAGAACTTGGGAATGCCGGTTGGGATTGGGGCTAAGGAGGCGCTGGAGAGGGTCGGTGAGCCAGTCGCCGATGTGGGCGGAGAGGATGCCGATGCCGGCGCCGGCCAGGACGTCGCTGAACCAGTGACGGCCATTGTACAGCCGAAGCGCCGCGACGGACGTCGCCACCGCATACGCGCCGGCGCCCCATCCCCAGCCGTACTCCATACGTACGAGTTCCGCACCTGTAAAAGCTACCGCAGCATGTCCGGACGGGAAGGAGCGGTCGTCGGACCCGTCGGGACGGACTGAGCGGACCGACAGTTTCAGTCCTTCCGTCACTGCAGCCATGGTGCCGAAGGCAACGGCGGCCTCGACGCTGCGTCCGACGAAGTCGCGGCGAGCATCGAGACCAAGAGCGCCGGCGGCCAGGTCGAAAGCGGCTGGCGCAAAGCGCAGCCATCTGTCGACCGGCACCGCCGGCCTGTCGCCTCGCCATTCACGCACCAGCGCGTCCGTCCGGGTGTCCAAAGTGCCGAGAGGCTGTGCGGACAAATGTCCGGACAACGAAACGGCAAGCAGGAACATAACTATCGAACGTGGTTTCATGGCGCAGATTTGAAGTGTGGTTTCAAACCACGAATATAGGGAAATAACGGTGGATTAGCTATATTTGTATAGAACAAACACACATTCCCCTACCATGACACTTAAGGACTATCTGAATGAAGGCGACCGCTTCGCAGCGAGATGCGGGGCTAAACTGATTGAAATCAAGAAAGGGACTGCCAAGGCAGAAATGACGGTCACGGACGATTTGCTTAATGCCGGAGACGTCTGTCAGGGCGGCGCCATTTTCACGCTGGCGGATATCGTATTTGCGGCAGTGGTCAATCAGTGCGACAACCTAACCTTCGCCATCAGTTCCACGATCTATTACCATGTCTCGGCCCATAAGGGTGACGTCCTCACTGCAGAGGGGCGCTTTCTCAGCGATCACCACAAGGTGCCCGTCGTAGAAGTCATCATCCGAAACCAGGACGGCGTCAACATAGCGACATTCACCGGTCAGGCTTATACCAGCCGGACACCTCTCGGCGTTTCTTCCCTGGAGTAACCGACAAAGCCCCGCCGTAAAAGGCGGGGCTGGAAAAAAGCTTCACTGCCGTATCTATGCCTCGGAGAACTCGTCCTTGGAGACTCCGCACACGGGGCAGACGAAATCGGCGGGGACATCCTCCCACGGGGTTCCGGGAGCGATGCCAGCCTCAGGATATCCGGTCTCGGGATCGTACTCCCAGCCGCAAACGTCACAAACGTACTTTGACATGTCGATAAGGATTGATGGTTATTGGTAAATGTGCTGTCGCAGGCCAGTGCCCGCTACCTACAAATATAGTTATCCCGCTCTATTTCTCAAAACAGTTTGCTATATTTGTCAATCAAAAATAACCACCATATCATGACAGTTTCCCTGAACAGCACGGTCAAATATATCGGGGTCGATGACCTCGACATCGATCTGTTTGAAAGCCAGTATATTGTCCCGGAAGGGATGTCCTACAACTCCTATGTCATCCTGGACGGCAAGGTAGCCATTATGGATACCGCAGACGCCCGCAAGGGCGAGGAATGGAAGACCAATCTCTCTGAGGCCCTTGGCGGGCGCAAGCCCGACTATCTGGTCGTGCATCACATGGAACCGGACCATTCCGCCCTCATCTCCTGGGTGCTCGTGACTTATCCGGAGGTCACCCTTGTCGCCAGTGCCAAGGCCATCCAGATGCTTGGCCAGTTCTTCGAAGGCCTCGACCTGACCGGCCGCACGCTGGCCGTCAAGGAAAGCGACGTCATCGAACTCGGCTCGCACAGCCTGAAGTTCTTTGCTGCGCCCATGGTCCACTGGCCGGAAGTCATGGTGTCGTTCGACGCCAAGGACGGCGCGCTCTACAGCGCCGACGCCTTCGGCAAATTCGGCGCGCTGTCCAAGTGCGGTTTCTACGGCCGGGACGATGACGATTGGGCTTGCGAAGGCCGCCGCTACTATTTCAACATCGTAGGAAAATACGGCGCTCAGGTACAGGCCTTGCTGAAGAAGCTCTCCCCGCTTCCGGTCAAAACCATCCGCCCCCTTCACGGCCCCGTGCTGGAGGACAATCTCGGTGACTATATCAGTTTGTACGACACTTGGAGCCGTTATGCCCCCGAGAGCGAAGGAATCTTCATCGCCTGCGCCTCCATCCACGGCGGCACCCTCAAGGCAGCGGAAAAGCTTGCGGACATCCTCCGCGCAAAGGGCGCGAAGAAAGTCGTTCTGAGCGACCTTTGCCGCTCCGATGTCGCGGAAAATGTCGAAGACGCCTTCCGCTACCCCACGTTGATTCTCGCTGCTTCCTCATATGACGCCGGCCTGTTTACACCTATGTATGAATTCCTTCATAGGCTTCAGATAAAGGGATACTCCAATCGCAGGATAGCGATTGTCGAGAACGGCTCCTGGGCCCCTTCGGCTGCCCGCGTAATGAAGGAAATGGTAGGAACGATGAAAAACATCGACCTCGTAGAGCAGGTGGTAACGATCCGCAGCCGGATGAAAGAAGCGGATATCCCCGCTCTGGAAAGTCTCGCCGACGCAGTCCTGGCTTAATCATAATAAAACGCAGGTTCCAAGGAATCTGCGTTTTTCTTTTATTCAACGGTGACCGACTTGGCGAGGTTGCGCGGCTGGTCGACGTTCCGACCCTTGTAAACGGCTATATAGTACGCCAGGAGCTGAAGCGGCACCGACACGATTATAGGCATCAGACAGTCCGTAACTGCCGGGACTTCTATGACATAGTCCGCAATCTTGCGGACGGTCTCGTCGCCCTTCGCCATTACGGCGATCACTTTCCCTCCTCTCGCCTTGACCTCTTCGATATTGCTCAGAGTCTTTTCATATGTCGTATCCGGAGTGACTATGGCAACGGTAGGCATCTCTGCATCAATCAGCGCGATGGGGCCGTGCTTCATCTCGGCGGCCGGGTACCCTTCGGCGTGGATATAGCTGATCTCCTTCAGTTTAAGTGCTCCTTCAAGTGCAGTGGGATAATTGTACCCTCTGCCTAGATATATGAAATTATGGGCGTAAGTGAAAATCTTAGCCAGGTCAGCGACCTGCGTGCTCACGTCAAGGGTTTCCTTGATCTTTTCGGGCAGCGCAAGCAGACCGCGCGCCACCTCGTCATAGTACTCTCCTCTGACTGTTCCTTTCTTCTCGGCGATGGCAAGAGCCATCATGGCCATCACGGTAACCTGGCCGGTGAAAGCCTTGGTGGAAGCTACGCCGATCTCCGGACCGACGTGCACGTACGTGCCGCTGTCCGTCGCCCTTGCAATGCTCGATCCGATGACGTTGCATATACCGTAAACGAAGGCTCCGGCCTTGCGCGCAAGCGTGATGGCCGCGAGCGTATCGGCGGTCTCGCCGGACTGCGACACGGCGATGACGATGTCGTCAGAGAACAGAACGGGATTACGGTAGCGGAACTCCGATGCGTACTCGACTTCAGCGGGGATGCGGCAGATGTTCTCGAACAGCTGCTTGCCTATGAGCGACGCGTGCCAGGACGTACCGCAGGCGACGAAAATCACACGTCGCGCGGCAAGCCAACGTTCGATATTGTCCCTGACGCCGGAGAGAATCACGCGGCCGCTGTCGGCATTGACGCGTCCGCGAATGCAATCGACTATGGTGCGCGGCTGCTCGTTGATCTCCTTGAGCATGAAGGTAGGATACCCGCCCTTCTCAAGGTCGGAAATGGAAATGTCCAGGGTAGTGACCTTCACGTCAGCTTCGCGATTCTCCAAAGTCACCAGCTGCAAGGGCTTACCTCTTTCGATGACAGCGATTTCACCATCCTCGACATAGACTATTTCGTGGGTGTATTCCACTATGGAGGATGCATCCGAGCTGATGAAATACTCTCCCTTCCCTACTCCGATGGCCATAGGACTGCTCTGGCGGGCGGCAATGATCTTGTCCCGGTTTCCATTCTCCACCACGGCGATGGCATAGGCGCCGACTACCTTCTTGAGAGCGAGGCGTACTGCCTCTTCGAGGCTGCAATGCTCCGTATCGCGCACATACTCGATAAGGTTGACAAGCACCTCCGAATCGGTTTCGCTCCTGAATACGACTCCCGCTGCGGAGAGCGCATCCTTCAGTACCCGGTAATTCTCTATGATGCCGTTGTGGATCATCGCGATCCGCCCGTCCGCGGAGAAATGCGGATGCGCATTGGTGTCGTTCGGCTCTCCGTGGGTAGCCCAGCGGGTATGCGCTATGCCTATCGTACCGACGGTTTCCTTGTCGGCAAGGAAATGCTCCAGATCGTCGATCTTTCCTTTGCATTTGAAAACGTTCAGGGATCCGTCATCAGCCACCAGCGCGACTCCCGCGCTGTCATAGCCTCTGTATTCCAAGCGTCTGAGTCCCTTGACCAGAACCGGACAGGCCTGCCTGTCACCGATGTATCCTACTATACCACACATATTTTACTCCCATTCTATGGTTGCCGGCGGCTTGGACGAGATGTCGTAACACACACGGTTCACACCTTTAACATTGTTGATGATGTCGTTGCTGACCGCACGCAGGAAATCCGTCGGCAGCTCTGCCCAGTCGGCCGTCATGGCGTCGGTGCTGGTCACCGCACGCAGGACGACCGCGCGGTCGTACGTGCGTTCATCCCCCATTACGCCGACCGTACGGACGGGAAGGAGGATGGCGCCGGCCTGCCAGATACGGTCATAAAGACCGTATTCGCGCAGGCCTCGCATGAATATGTCGTCTACGTCCTGAAGGATGCGGACTTTCTCCGGAGTGATGTCTTCCAGGATGCGCACGGCAAGTCCCGGTCCGGGGAAAGGATGCCTGTACACCATGTGCCGGGGCATACCGAGACTGAGGCCGACCGCACGGACTTCATCCTTGAATAGCCATTTGAGCGGTTCACAGAGCCGGAGTTTCATCTCCTTGGGCAGTCCGCCGACATTGTGGTGGCTCTTGATGACCTTGCCGGTGATGTTGCTGCTCTCTATCCTGTCCGGGTAGATGGTGCCCTGGGCAAGCCAGCGGGCCCCCTCTATCCTGGAAGCCTGCGCATTGAACACTTCGACAAACTTTCCGCCGATGATCTTGCGCTTGCGCTCGGGATCGGACTCGCCGGCGAGGGCCTCCATGAATTCTTTCGAGGCGTCCACGCCCTTCACATTGAGTCCGAGTCCTTCATAGTCCTTCAGGACATCCTCAAACTCATTCTTGCGAAGCAATCCGTGGTTGACGAAGATGCAGTTAAGCCTGTCGCCGATGGCGCGATGCAGGAGCACGGCGGCCACGGACGAGTCCACGCCGCCACTCAGGCCGAGGACTACCTTGTCCTCGCCGAGCATCGCGCGCAGTTCCTGCACGGAGCTCTCGACGAACGAGTCGGGAGTCCAATCGCGGCGGCTGCCGCAGATCCCGACAACGAAGTTCTCAAGCAGCCGGGCGCCCTGTAGCGTATGCATCACTTCGGGATGGAACTGCACGCCCCATACCGGGTCGGAGGCGCTCTGGAAAGCGGCGAACTCCACGCTGTCCGTGGACGCCGTCACACGGTAACCTTCCGGCAGGGCCGTAATGGTGTCACCGTGGCTCATCCACACCTGCGAGGGTGCCTCGATGCCCTTGAAAAGGGGGCAGGAAGCGTCGATGAACGACAGCTCGGCGCGGCCGTACTCGCGCGAGCCCACGGGCTCCACGCGGCCGCCCTGGCTGAAGCTCAGCAGCTGGGCGCCATAGCATATGCCCAGCACGGGCTTGCGGCCGAGGAAAGCGCCGAGCGAAGGACGTGCTGCATCTTCGGCGTAAACGCTCAGCGGCGAGCCGCTGAGGATGACGCCGATGACGTCGCCGTCATCTTCCGGATACCGGTCATACGGCAGTATTTCGCAGAAAGTATTCATCTCGCGGACTCTCCGGCCTATAAGCTGAGTGGTCTGCGAGCCAAAGTCGAGAATGATTATCCTTTGCATTTGATCATTGCCCTGTTTGTCTTTCCGTCTATGCAGACCTGGAGGTCGGACGGGAAGCGAACATGACGCAGATATGCGGTCTCGGAGACCGCAGGGAGAGCGTCAAGCACGCTGAAGTCCAGACTGTCCTCGGAATGGGCGAAAGGATTGACGTTGATGTATCCTACATTGAAAGAGGTAAGATTCTGGAAGAAATGCGTTCCCTGGCTGGGATCGATCTGGAAGTCGGGCAGCGAACATTCCACGATGGCTTTCGCCTCGGAAATGTCGCTCCACCGCACCGGCACGCCCAGCGAAGGCTGGCTCGTGCCCCAGCGCCCGAAGCCGATAAGGATGTAACCCCTCCCCTCTTCGAGCATCTTGGCGTTGACCGCGCACACCTCGTTGGCCATATCGTGTGTCTTAAGGACATTCCACGCATCCTTCTTCAGATAGACGACATCGGAGACACCTTCCACCCATCCGGTGCCGAGGGCGCAGCCAGAGGTCAGGAAAGCTCCGTCCGTGTCGATCTTGTCCCAGTTGACATCCGCAAAGCGGGTGTCGACGGAGATCGGACGGACCTGGAGGACGTTGAACAACAACCGTCCGTCAGGCTCGAAATCGGCCGCGAACTCGATCTCGACATTGCACTTCATCTCTTCTTTCGCAATCTGCAGCAGACGGTCCACGATGTCCGCGACGGGCGCCGTATTGTACTTCAGCATCTGGGCGAAGGTGATGTATTTCGGTCCCTCCGGGAATGCGGAATCGATCATGCGCATATTGCCATAGTCCCAGGTCGAGACGACCTTTGGGAAGGATCTGAACTTGTAGCAGTCCACTATGCTAAGCCGTTCGAGGTTCACCGCATCATCGACGGATGTCCTGAAGCGCTCCGGCTGCATGCTCAGAGCCAGCATGGACTTCTGCGTGTCGGTCATCACAAGCTCCGGCGTGGAAAGCTGCAGCGCATGCTTGGGATACTTCGGAGAGAAGCGCAGCACCTGCTCGCCGTCCACGACGGCCTTGCCGAGGCCGTAGGCGATCTTGACGATGCCGTCCTCGGCCGTCTCGTGCCCGACGGGATAGAAGTTGATGGAACGCGCCACTCCCGACAACGTCGGGAAGAAATAGCCGTGATCCTCGCTTCCGCACACTTCCTGGATGACGATGGCCATCTTCTCCTCCGAAATGACATTGCCGGAGGAAACGACGTAGCTTTTGGCCGCCGAGAAGAAAACGCTCGCGTAAACGCTCTTTATGGCCTTCGAGAGCAGGCGGAGCTGCTGGGTGCTATGCTCGGCCCACGGAAGCATATACGTCGAATACACGCCCGCGAAAGGCTGGTGGTAGGAATCCTCTAGACGGGAGGACGAGCGGACTGCCAAAGGACGCCGGACCACCTTGATGAAGGTCTTGAGCGAATCCATCAGCTCCTTCGGAAGGTTCGACGAGACAAACTCCGAAAGGAGGTCCTCGTCGCTCATGTCCGAATCGATGACGTATTTAAGTCCGTTCTCCGAGATGAAGCGGTCGAACCAGTCGGTCGTGATGACCAGCGTGCGGGGCACTATCACGTGGACGTCCTCCCACTGGTCATAGAGATTGTATTTCTGAAGTATGTTGTTCAGGAAAGCGAGACCGCGCGCCTTGCCGCCGATGGAGCCCGTTCCCAAACGCGAGAACCAGATGGTGTCGTTGAAGGTCTGGGGATCGAACGCAGCCACGACACCCAAAGCCTGCGAGATGCGGTAGTCGTGGACGATCTTGAGGTCGTAGCGGCGGTGCGATTCGATGTCGGCATAGTCTTCGGAACGGATGGGATTTAACGCCCTTCCGAGCTTGAATATACCTCTGGAATAGAGCCACTTGGAGAGATAGTTCTTATCCGCGAGGGCCTTGAACACTGTCGGGGGGATGACGGCAAGGAGGTTCTCGAACTCGTAAAGGTTCCTGGCTCGTCCTATCTCGATGCCCGTCGAAGGATCGACGGCTACGAAATCTCCGAAGCCGAACTCGCGCTCGATGTACTCCTCCAGCTCGGCGAGGAGCATCTTGGAGGACTTGCGGATGAATCCCACGCCGAGGCCCGCAGCCACGGACCTCATGCTCTCCTGGGAGGACTGCATGAGGATGGGCATGCGGGAGTTGTCCGCATGGATGAGCTTGCAGAGATCCACTCCGGCGTCGATCTTCTCCTCCGAGGGCTTGTCACCCTTGTGGATGACGAAACCGACGTCGGTGATGACGCCGAGCAGATTGGATTTATACTTCTGATACAGCGCGACAGCGTCGTCGTAGTTGGTGGCCATGAGGATTTTGGGCCTTGCGCGCTTGCGCGCGACCTGCTGCTGCTCGTTCAGGGTATCCTTGATGGATTCCTTGTTCTGCTGCAGCACCATACGGTATAGCGCGGGGAGATACGTCGAGTAGTACCGTATCGAGTCCTCTACGAGCAGGATACCCTGTACGCCTCCGCCGAGCATGTCGTCCTCGGCATTGATCTGGTCCTCGAGGAGCTTGATGATCGCGATGATCAGGTCCGTGGAGTTGTTCCAGCAGAAGACAT
>CAMJHW010000046.1 GCA_946405645.1 uncultured Bacteroidales bacterium | reverse complement strand
GCCTCGATACCGGCGAAATAGAAATCAGGATAGAAGACGATGGAACGGAGCTCGTCGGAGAGGAAACCGTAAACGGCGTCAACCTCCTTCTGGGCGGCCTCGAGCTTCTTCACTGCCTCTTCGTTGGCGGCGAGCTTCTCTTTCAGTTCGTTGATCTGCTTCTGAAGGTCATCGGTGGTCTTCTTGATGTCCTCCTTAGCGTCAGCGATCTTCTTCTCAAGAGCATCGGTAGCTTCCTTGAGTTCGTCCTTGGTAGCATACTTGGAGAGATCCTTGACGGCATCCTCAAGCTTCTTGACACGGCCGTCGAGAGCGGTAACGTCGCCCTTGATGAGGTCGTCAGCTGCCTTGTAGGCCGACTCGAGTCCGGAAACGGCGGAGCGGAGGCTGCTAACCTCGTTGCTCAGGTCGTTAACCTTGTTCGTAAGATCAGTTTGAAGAGCTGACAACTTACCATCGAGGTTGTCAATCTCCTCGCCATAATCTTTAGTACAGCCTGTGTACATCAGTGTCGCACCCGCGAGGGCGAACACCAAAGCCATTCTAAAAATTTTTTTCATAAACGAATAGATTAAAATAAAAAGTTAAACTATAATAGTATTTCTTTCACTTTGTTTCTGTCAAAAAACGCGCACTTGTGCCCGTCAAGATACAATACCACACAATGATGGCATAGTACTCAATGCACAAAGGTATGGAGTTTTTTTTTCTTATGCAATATCTTTTAATAAAAAATACTTGTCTGGAGCAACCTGCAATGAAGGTTACACACCTTCAAGATGCGTATTGAATCCCTTTCGTTGCATGCGTTGTCAACTTTTTTTCATTTTTTTGAAAATTGGAGTATCTTTGCAGTCCACAAATGACGGGAGATTAGCTCAGTCGGTTTAGAGCATCTGCCTTACAAGCAGAGGGTCGGCGGTTCGAATCCGTTATCTCCCACTTAGAAAAACGCCCCGGAGAGTACTCCGGGGCGTTTTCAATTATATCAGCTCAAGGTCGGAAGACTGGATCCAGCCTTGACGGCCGTCGGCCAGCTCGATGTTCCACCAGCCGCCTACCTCGTCAAGGATGCGAACGCGGGTGCCTTCATGCAGGATGAACAGGTCCTTGGCAGCCTCCGCTCCCGGGGAACTCTTGACCGAGGACACCGGAACTGTGACCACCGCGCTGTCGGCGCGGTTGTAGGAGGCCTTCTGCGAGGCGGCGAAGCCGAGGCAGCAGAAGGAGAGCAGGAGGGCGGCGAGGCCCGCGAAGAATCCGGCCCGGCGCGAAGCGCTGCCGGATCCTAGCAGGAACAGCAGCCCGCCTGCCAACGCAAGCGCCAGCAACACGAAGAACAGCACTGTCCATACATCGGACGAGAACAAGTATCCGAGCTTCCTCACCCAGGTCTTCAAGAAAAACTCCGGAACGCTCTCGATGCGGTCCTGGACAGACCCTTGGGCGAACTCGAGATTGAAGCGGGCGTCAGAATACGAAGGATCCAGCTTCAGCGCACGTTCGTAATAAAGTATTGCATGCGCATAGTCGGAAGCCTTGAAGAAAGCATTACCTATATTATAATATAATTCGGGGGACTCGAGGCCCTGCGCCTCGATGGCGCCCCAGGCCTCGGCGGCAGTTTCCCACTGTCCCTCGGAATAGGCAGCCGCACCGGCATTCCAAAGCGAATCGGCCGACGGCTGAGCCCCTGCACTCCAGGATGCGGAAAGTGAAAGCGCCAGCAGGATCATCGTGGCTGCGGTCTTCGCGGAAGAGCCATTCTTTTTCTTCATGCTCGAATCTATCATGGAAATGACATTTACAGCCGTATCATAATGCGCGCTCATGGCTTCGTGTCCCGCATCAGGCGCATAGCGGGCGTATTCGCAAGCGTCCAGCAGGCCGGTGAATTCAGACACGAGGGCCTCGGGCACTCCTCCTGACTCGAGTGCAGACGCTATATTCTCCTTGGTCATATCCGCTGTGTCGATGTTGAGTTTGTCGGAGACGAAACCAAGCAGCGCCCTGTGAAGTTCCTCATAGAACGCAGTGTAGAGATTGTTGCGGAGGTAGCCTTCGGCCACCGAGAGGCGCTTCTGCGCCATCTTGGTGGCGGCGCGGCCTCGCGTGCCGACCACGTCGGCCCGGCGCGCTGCCCGCCGCTTAAGCGCCAGATACACGGCGGCGGCAGCAACCAGGAGCAACGCCAGCAGAGCCCAGAAAGCTCCGGAGAAAACGAAGAAACTGCCCTGCCTGGACAACTGGGGACGCTTGGTGGCGATGAAACGGATATCTGAACCGAGGCTCTTTACATCGCGGCGAACCGTTCCCTGGACCATCCGTCCGCCTTGCCGGGCATCGGAATCGTTGCCTCTGGCGACCCGTACAGTGATCGGATCCGTACGGACGGTGGCATAACGGCCGGCGTCTATATCATAAAAACTGTATTCTATCGGACCCAGAGTAAACGTGCCGTGGCTACGGGGAATGAACGGATACTCGAAAGTCTTGGAACCGGTGGTCCGGCCGGAAGACTTGTCGGTATTGTCCGTCACCTTGACGTCGTAAACCTCGAAGTCCGGAGGGAAATCGATCTTCGGAGCCTCGAGGAGAGAGACGTTGCCCTTTCCTGAGATGGTCACCAGCAAGGATGCCGCATCGTGAGTCCTCAGGGAGTCCTTGCTGAGCATGGACTTGACAGTAAACGTTCCCACGCCTCCGCCGAACGAAGCCGGAGCCCCGGAGGGCAGTTTGGACACGTGGACCTTGTAGGACTCGGAAGTCACCCTCTTGCGGATGGTGCGGTAGTCATCCTGGAAGAAACTGTCGAAAATGCTGTTGGACCTGCTGGATGCGGTCCTGACGTTCACGAGACATACCAGCTCCGCCGGGTCTATGGTGATGTCGCCGGCCTGCTGCGGAATCAGCACGTAGCTGCGGAGCACGGCAGTATTGTAGATGGAGTTGTTGTAACTTTCGCGTTTGAATTCGATGTTGGTGGGCGCAAAGACTTCCTGGCTCCAGAAGCCGTTGAAAGTGGGGAACTTGGCATCCTCGAAACCGGCTATGTTCACCCTTTGGTAAAGCTTGAGTGTTGCAGTGACCGGCTCGCCCACCACGACGTTGGTACGGCTGAGGGAAAGCCGGAGGAACAGATCGTCCCGGGAGATGTCCCCGCTGGCCGCAGCCTGGGACGAAGACTGTCCAGAAGAGGACGCTGAACCCTGCGACTGGGAACCTCCACCGGAAGATCCGGAAGAAGAAGCTCCGTCGGCCACCACCTCGATGGATGTGCGCGGGGAACTGATCTTATCCCCCTTTACGGTAGCCGTAGCGGTTGGGATAACAAATGTTCCGCTCTTGCGGGGAATCAACACATAGGTATATGTATGCTGGACGGAACGCGTGCGTTTGCCGTTTACTATGGTGATACTGGTGGAAGTACCTTTCTGGGGGCCCCATACAAGCTGGAAATCATCGCCTTCGGACCAGCTGAAGTCCGAGGGAGCGTTCTCCCCCTCGATGATGAAGGAAAGATTGAACTGCTCGTCCGCGGCGACCACGTTGGGCACCTGGACCTTTATCGAGTTCTGCGCCAAGGCGGCGGTTGCGGCTGCAAGCAGCGCAAATATGAGGATAAATCTCTTCATACTACCAATTCTTCTCTTTCTGGCGGGACTTGAGGGCCTCCGCCTTTTCCTTGTTCACCTTGTCCTGCGTTTCCTTCTCCTTGGCCTGGATGGCCTGCAGCATCTGCTGTGCCTGCTGGGGAGAAATCTTTATCTCACGGGGCTGTTCAGAACCGGACTGATCCTGGTTGTCCTGATCCTGGTTCTGGTCCTGATTCTGGTTTTGATTCTGGTCCTGGTTCTGGTCTTGATCCTGATTCTGGTCATTTTGGCCTCCGCCGCCGCCACCTCCGCCATTCTGCTGGTTCTGGAGCATCAGCTTGGCGTAGATATAGTTTTCCTTGGCGTCGAGGTCATCGGGCCTCCTGAGGAGGGCCTGCTTGAAAGCCTCGACCGCCGAGGCATAATCCTTTTGCTGCAGAGCGATGTCTCCCTGGTTGTAAAACACATCGGAAGCATCGCCCACGGACTTCATCTCACGCTTGGACGCAGCATCCGGCATGGCAGGGACTTCGGCTGCGGCTGCAGCCGCCTGCCCGAGGGCCTTGCCGGCCTCCTCGAACGCTTCCTGCCTGTACAGCGCGTTCGAGAGATCATAAGTCCCGGCCATCGAGGTAGAATCCTTAAGGACTCCCTTGCGGTAGTCGATCTCGGCGGCCTTGAAGTCGCCCTTGCGGAACTTGCGGTTGCCGGCGCGCACGTCGCGGCGGTCCGCCTGGCCGAAGGCCGCGACGGACAGCAGCAAGAGCGCCGCTGCGCATATGGTTGATCTCACTCTCATCTTCTAAAAAAGTTTGCGTTTCGCCCGCCTCTCCCCTATCAGCATCTCTATCACGAAGAGCGCAAGCGCTATCGCAAAGAAATACATATACTGCTCATCATACTCTTCGAAAACGACGGAATTGAACTTTTCAGCCTCCATCTTGCGGATGTCATCGATGATGGGATTGAGGCCGAACTCTTCGTTACCGGCGTGGACATAGGCTCCGTTGCCGGCCTCGGCCATCTGCTGCAAAGTGCCTTCATCCAGACGGGTTACAACTATGTTGCCGTCACGGTCCTTCATCAGCTGGCCGTCCTTCGGGATAGGCTGACCCTGCAACGATCCTACACCTATAGTATAAACCTTTATGCCCATCCCGGCCACCTGCCTGACGGCATCGACGGGATCGTCCTCATGATTCTCGCCGTCGGTGATGACGATGATGGCGCGGCTCTTCTCACTCTGTGCGCTGAAACTGCGCGCGGCAGTCAGCACGGCATCGCCGATGGCAGTACCTTGTACGGGAACCGATCCGGTGTCTATGGAGTTCAAGAACATCTTGGCGGACACGTAGTCCGTTGTGATGGGCAGTTGAACGAACGACGATCCGGCGAATACGATCAAGCCTATGCGGTCTTCCTGCAGCCTGTCCACAATCCTAGAGATAGCCAGCTTGGCCCTCTCGAGACGGTTCGGGGAATAGTCCTCGGCCAACATGGAATTGGAGACGTCCAGGCAGATCATGATCTCCGCGCCCTTGGCTTCGCGCTCGCTGAGCTTCGCTCCGATCTGCGGACGCGCAAGCCCTATGACGAAGAAGAAGAACGCCAGGCTGTAGAGGATGGTACGCAGCCATCCCTTCGCCTTGGAATACGAAGGCATAAGCTCCTCCACCAGTGCGGAGTCGCCGAAACGCTCGACACGCTTGCGCCTGCTGCGCAGCTTCAGCGCGTGCGCGATGAGGATCACCGGCACGAGCAGCAGAAGCAACAGGAATCTGTATTGTGCGAAAAGGATCATGGCAGGCGTCTGATAAAGAGTCGGAGAAGCAGTTCCAGGATGAGGCAGGCCAGCGCCATCAGCGCGAAGCGCGTGAACAGCTCCTTATACACGGGGAAGCTGTCGATGGTCGTCCGGGCCTTTTCCATCCTGTTGATCTCGGAATAGATCTCGGCAAGCTTGGTATTGTCCGTCGCACGGAAATACCGCCCGCCGGTGGTCTCGGCGATCGTTTTCAAAAGATCCTCGTCGATCTCTACGTTGACACGCTGGATGTCCACACCCCAGGGAGTCATGACGGGATAAGGGGCGGTGCCGTTGGCACCGACGCCGATTGTATAAACCCTTACGCCATAGGTATTTGCTATCTCGGCCGCAGTCTGCGGGGCAATCTCTCCGCTGTTGTTCACGCCATCGGTCAGGAGGATGATGACACGGCTCTTGGCGTCGGAATCGGCCATGCGGGCCACGGCGGTGGCCAGGCCGTTTCCGATGGCCGTGCCGTCTTCGATCAGGTCGGTCTGAACCTCCTTCATCAAGTTGATGAGAGTGGCCCTATCGGTAGTCAGAGGGCATTGAGTGTAACTCTCGCCCGCAAAGACTACGATGCCAATGCGGTCGGTGGGGCGCTGGGCGATGAACTCGATGGCGATATCCTTGGCCGCGCTGATGCGGTCCGGCTCGAAGTCGCGGGCAAGCATACTGGTGGAGACGTCCATCGCCAGGACTATGTCGATGCCTTCGGTGTCGATCTTCTCCATCTGTGAAGATGAGCGCGGGCGCGCGATAGCGACGACGAGAAGCGAGAGCGCCGCGACGCGCAGCGCGAACGGCAGGTGCCGGATGACGGACAGCGCGCTCGCGCCTTCAAGCTTCCACGGCGTTGCCGTGGATACGCGAAGGTGCGGCTTACGCCCCGTCAGCTCCAGATAAAGGTAGTGGAGTACCAGCAGGACCGGGATGGCGAGAAGCCAGAGAAGCTTGGGATACTGGAAGAACATCACTCGGCCTCCTTTTCATTTACGGTCCCGTCCTTGGGAGTCTCGTCTTCAAGGACGGACTGGTAAGTGGACGTTACGAAGCGGACGGACAGGGGCAGCGCAGCTGCATTCTCGGACTCGTCCGCGATGTGCTTGGCGAACTTGACGAAATCCGCAAGCTCGAAGAGCTCCTTGGTACTGCCGTAGAGTTCTTCCGAAAGCCTTTCGTTCCCTTTCAGGGCGTCGAATATTTCGGCGGTCGTCATTTCCTTGGCGTCTATGCCGAAAGTCTCGGCGATATACTCTCGCAAAGTATCGGTGATGCCGGAATAATACGTCTTCTGCTTCTCGGGAGCCCAATACTTGTCGCCGCGGAAGCCTTCGAGCTTCCTGAGGGCGACGATGTAGGCGGGGTCGCGGTGCGCGGCGTCGCCCTGCGCCGCCTTGCGGCGCCTGATCAGTGCGACGGCCAGCGCCACCAGGCCGGCCAGAAGGAGGATCCCGAGCAGATAAGGCAGTATCTCCTTGAACGTGAGAGGATAGCCCATCTGCCCCTTGATATCGTGCGGGACATAAGTAGTGGTATCGACCGGCATGGTCTTGACCTCCATCACCTGGGGATCGAAGAGCAGGGTGTCGATCTCACCGGAAGGCGAAATGCGCTGGACCGCGATCTGCGGAAGATGATAGACGCCCTCCTCGAACGGAGCGAGGACCACGTCGCCGCGGAGGTTGTAGCGGGCGGGGCCCTTGCGGCCGTCGCGGATGGTCTTCAGAGTGTCCACTTTCCAGCTGCGGACAACAATGAGGGTGTCTCCGAAAGCCTTGGAGTAGTCCTGCATGCGGAGTTCGGTGCCCTCGGCAACATCCTCCAGAGTGAATCCGTAGCGGAGCTGGTCCGCCACAAGTATCGAATCCCGCTGCTGAAGCGGCTCGAGGAACGAGCCCTCCACCTCCTTCAGGCCCTGGGCCCGGGAGGAGAGCGGCACGATCAGCGCCGCCAGGAGCGCAGCGATGGACAACTTTCTCATTTCCTATTGAAAAACAGCATCAGGCGGCTGACATAGTCATCGCTCGTGGCGATGTCGATGTTGTCCGTCCTGTATTTGTTGAAAAGGCGGTTTTCATTCTCCGTGACAGTCCTGAACCACTTGGCATAGGAGTCACGGACCTTACGGCTGCCGGTATCCACCCAAGCTTCCTCCCCGCTTTCGGAGTCCTTGACATGGACGAGTCCGACATCGGGAATCTCCCTCTCGCGAGGGTCATAGACCTTCAGCACGGAAAGGTCGTGCCGGTTGACCGCCACCTTGAGGGCGTCCTCATAACGAGGCATCCCGTCTGAATCCACATCGAGCATGTCGCTGAGGACGAACGCCGTGCATTTCTTCTTCATCGCATTGGTCAAGAAACGCAGCGCACCGGAGAGATCGGTGCCGTTCGACGAGGGTCTGAGACTGATGATCTCACGGATGATATGCAGGAGGTGGCTGCGTCCTTTCTTCGGAGGGATGAACTCCTCGACGCGGTCGCTGAAGAAAAGGGCTCCGACCTTGTCGTTGTTGAGAATGGCGGAAAAGGCAAGGACGGCCGCTACCTCGGCGACCAGCTCTCGCTTGGTCATGGTATCTGAACCGAACAGACCGGAACGGCTGACGTCGATCAGGAGCATCACGGTGAGTTCGCGCTCCTCCTCGAAGACCTTGACATAGGGCGTACGGAGGCGTGCGGTGACGTTCCAGTCCATGTTGCGGACATCGTCGCCGTATTGGTATTCGCGCACCTCGCTGAAAGCCATACCGCGGCCCTTGTAGGCGGAGTGGTACTCGCCCGCAAAGACCTGGTGGCTCAGCGCCCTGGTCCGGATCTCGATCTTCCTGACCTTTTTCAGAAGGTCTGTCGCCTGGGTATTCTCCATTACGGGACGATGACGGCGTTGATTACCTGGGAGATGATCTCTTCAGTGTTGACGTTCTCGGCCTCGGCCTCGTAAGTCAGGCCGATGCGGTGGCGGAGCACCTCGGGACAGACGGCGCGGACATCCTCGGGGATGACGTAGCCGCGGCGCTTGATGAATGCGTAGGCCTTGGCAGCCAAAGCCAGAGAGATGCTGGCGCGCGGCGATGCACCGTAGGAGATCAGGTCCTTGAGATTGGAGAGATTGTACTCTTCGGGAGTACGGGTGGCATATACTATATCGACGATATAGCGCTCGATCTTTTCGTCCATATAGACGTCGCGGACGACCTCACGGGCGCGGATGATGTCCTCGGGGCTGACAACCGGAGTCGCCTTGGGGAACTCGCCGGAATTGTTCATGCGGACGATCAGGCGTTCCTCCTCCTTCTTAGGGTAATCCACCACCACCTTGAGCATGAAACGGTCCACCTGCGCTTCGGGAAGCGGATAGGTTCCCTCCTGCTCGATAGGGTTCTGGGTAGCCATGACCAGGAAAGGATCGGGAAGCTTGAAGGTCTCGTCGCCGAGGGTGACCTGCTTCTCCTGCATCGCCTCGAGAAGGGCCGACTGGACCTTCGCGGGCGAACGGTTTATTTCGTCGGCAAGGACGAAGTTGGCGAAGACGGGACCCTTGCGGACCTCGAAACGCTCGTTCTTCTGGGAATAGATGAGCGTACCGGTCACATCGGCAGGCAAGAGGTCAGGGGTGAATTGGATGCGGCTGAACTTGGCGTAGACTGCCTGAGCCAAAGTGTTGATCGCCAATGTCTTGGCAAGTCCGGGGACACCTTCGAGAAGGATGTGGCCTCCGGCCAGAAGGCCGATGAAGAGATTCTCCACCAGGTGTTTCTGCCCCACGATGACCTTGCCCATCTCCAGCGAGAGAAGGTCTACGAATGCGCTCTCTTTCTGGATGCGTTCATTGAGCTCTTTGATGTTTACACTTTCCATTCTATCGTTTTTTTAATACTTTTGCATCGTATGCGCTACTTCATCGAACTTTCATACGACGGGTCGGAGTTCTGCGGCTGGCAGCTGCAACCCAACGCCCTGACAGTCCAGGAATGCCTGGAGGAGACACTCTCCACGCTCCTCAAGGAGCGGGTGCAAGTCGTCGGAGCCGGGCGTACCGACTCGAAAGTCAATGCCATAGGCTATGTGGCGCATTTCGACTATGACAAAGTCATAGACACGTCCGCACTCGGCTACAAATTAAATGCCATTTTGCCCCGGGGGATCGTCGTCCACTCCGTCCGGGAGGTGGACGCCGACCTGCACGCCAGGTTCAGTGCAAAACGCCGCGAATATACATATTTTCTGCACAGGACGAAAGACCCTTTCATCGAAAACCGTTCTTATTTCTGCAGCTGGGACCTGGATGTAGATGCCATGAACGAAGCGGCGGCCCTTCTTCTGGGGACCCATGATTTCCGCTGCTTCGAAAAGTCCGGAAGCGACAACCGCACGTCCATCTGCACCGTCACGGAAGCATTCTGGGCGCCATACATTCCCGACCACGTCTCCCTGATGGGCTTCTCCCCCGCCGCCTCCAGGCCGGAGGCGGAAGCCGGCGGCGCCCCGCAATACCTGTATTTCCGCATCGCGGCCGACAGGTTCCTGCGCAACATGGTGAGGGCTGTAGTCGGCTCGCTGCTCGAAGTCGGACGCGGCCGGCGCAGCGTCGAAGACTTCGCCGCCCTCCTCCTACCCCCGGCCTGCAGCGCCCCCTGCTCCACCACCTCCATCCCATCCACTCCCGGCGATCCTGACAGAACCTCTCCCCAGAAGCCAATCCTGCCATCCTCGGCAGAGAGCCGGCATACCGCAGCGGACGGAACGCCGTTCCGCTCCCTTGCCGGCGAGTCCGTCCCCGGCCACGCCCTCTTCCTCTCCCGCGTCGATTATTAGGCGCTTTTCTAAAGAAAAGGGGCGGGAAATTGGGGTGTTTCCGTTTTTTTGGCTATTTTTGTAAATTGAAATAAAATGGGTCTTCAGGCTCAATTGTTGCA
>CAMJHW010000045.1 GCA_946405645.1 uncultured Bacteroidales bacterium | reverse complement strand
TACGACGATACCGGCAAGGAAAAGTACCGTTTCGCCATCGACAGCATGATGACGAGGCTTTCCCGGCATCCCCGCACAAGCGAAGGAGCCTTCTGGCACAAGACCGTTTACCCATACCAGATATGGCTGGACGGCCTGTATATGGCGGAGCCGTTCTATGCCGAATACACTTCGCGTTATGCGGAGGACAAGGACGCCGGATGGGCTGACATCATCAACGACTTCGTCGTGGCCGCGCGCCGCACTTACGACCCGGCGACGAAGCTTTACCGCCACGCTTGGGACGAGACCCGTTCGATGTTCTGGTGCGACCCCGAGACGGGCCAGTCCCAGCATTGCTGGGGCAGGGCACTGGGCTGGTACTGCATGGCCTTGGTCGAGGTGCTTGAGATAATGCCGGAGGGTACCGAAGGCCGTGGAATACTCCTGGAAATACTCCGGAGGATCGTGGACGTACTCCCCTCCTTCGCCGACACGGACACGGGGATGTGGTATCAGGTGCTGGACTGCCCCGGACGCGAAGGCAACTATCTCGAGGCCACCTGTTCGGCAATGTTCAGCTACACGCTGCTGAAGGGAGTCAGGCTCGGATTTCTCGACGCTTCGCTCGAGAAGTATGCCCGCAAAGTCTATGACGGACTGGTGAAGACATTCATAACCGAGGACGAGAACGGACTGCTGAGCATCAACCAGTGCTGCAGCGTCGGAGGACTCGGAGGAAAGGATATGCGCATGGGCGATTTCGCCTATTACCTTAGCGAACCCGTACGGAGCAACGACCCGAAGGGAGTCGGTCCGTTCATCTGGGCTTCGCTTGAGATGGAAAGGAGATAATATGAAGAAACTTAGAATACTTGCTTGCATAGTGCTGGCGGCCGTCCTGGCCGCGGGCTGCGGCGGCGACGAGCCGGAGCAGCCTCAGCAGCAGGCCCCTGCGTCGCCGGAAGGCCTCGCGCTGCACTCTGCCACCAAGACTTCCCTGGCATTCCAGTGGAATCCCGTTTCCGGCGCCGCCGGCTACGAGTACCGGCTGACACTAGGCTCGACGGAGGTCGGCAGCGGCAGCACCATCAACCGCAACGCCACCGTGAACGGGCTGACCGCAGGTACGGAGTACCGCTTCGAAGTCCGCGCCTTCAACGATGCCGGAGCCTCCAAGTACGCTGGGCTGAACGCCTCCACCGAGGCGGAGCCCGATCCCGGTCCGGGTCCCGGACCGGATCCGCAGCCCACCGACAAGTATTATGAAGACTTCTCCATCCCCGGGACTGAAGAGGACGGAGTCGCACGTGCATTCCCCGGCGCCGAAGGCGGCGGGATGTACACCACCGGCGGCAGGGGCGGCAGGGTCATCCACGTCACCAACCTCAATGACAGCGGCACCGGATCGCTGCGCGCTGCGCTCACCGCTTCCGGCGCCCGCACGGTCGTGTTCGACGTTGCCGGAGTCATCGCCCTCGAGTCCGCCATCCAGATCAAGAACGGCGACCTGACCGTCGCCGGCCAGACGGCGCCGGGCGACGGCATCTGCATCAAGAACTATACGGTCAACATCGCAGCGGACAACGTCATCATCCGCTTCCTGCATTTCCGCCTTGGAGATGAAGGACCAAATGCAGGCGACGGCGAAGACTGCATCTGGGGCCGCTACAGGAGCAACATCATCATCGACCATTGCTCCATGAGCTGGTCCATCGACGAGTGCGCTTCGTTCTATGCCAACGACCGTTTCACCCTCCAGTGGTGCATCCTCACCGAGAGCATGAACAACAGCGCCCACTCCAAAGGCGCCCACGGCTACGGAGGCATCTGGGGCGGCAAGGACGCATCGTTCCACCACAATCTCCTGGCCAACCACCACAGCCGCAACCCCAGGATCGACCATCCCGAAATCTACCCCACGTCAGGCAGCGAATTCGACTGGTCCAAGCGGGGCAATGTCGACCTTCGCAACCTCGTCGTCTACAACTGGGGCGACAACAGCACGTACGGCGGCGAAGGCGGGCACTTCAACTTCGTGAACTGCTGGTACATGCCCGGTCCTGACTCCAAGGACCGCCACTACTTCGTGGATGCGTACAGCATTTATTCTTCCTCCAAGACAGAGTACGGATATCCCGAGCTTTACTTCTCGGGGAACCTTCATACAGCGTATAGTGACATCACGGAAAATAATACGGTGCACGGCGTGTATTTCCACGATGCCAAGTCCTATGACCTTCCTTCCGGCTATTCGTTCCGGACCGAAGCGCTTCCCATAAAAGATGCATACGCCACCACGCATACAGTCGGGGACGGTAAAGATATGGTTCTTGCCTACGGTGGAGACTGTCTACACCGTGACGAAGTGGACACCCGAGCCGTGAACGGCGTGAAGAACAACACCGGCAAGATCATCAACACCCCTTCCGACGTCGGCGGATGGCCCGCTTACAACGCCACGGCCGAGCAGCTTGCCAGGACCAAAGACTCCGACGGAGACGGCATGCCCGACTGGTTCGAGGAGCAGTTCGGACTGGACAAGTCCAAGGACTCCGACGCCGGCGCCGTGACCCTTGACAAGAACTCACGCTATACCAATCTCGAAATGTACCTCCACTATCTGGTCAGGGACATAGTCTCCGCCCAGAATGCCGGCGGCACATATACGAAACTATAATTATCAATATAAACTATCAACCAATCAACTCTGTATGAAACAATCAGCAAAGAAACTCCTTCTTGCGATCATCGGCCTGGCAGCCGCCCTGTCCCTGTCCGCCCAGACGACCATCAAGGGCGTCGTGACGGACGAGAGCGGGGAACCGCTGATGGGTGCGGGAGTATTCGTCGAAGGCACCACCATCGGAGTGGTGACCGGACTCGACGGAGATTACTCCATCACCGTACCGGCTGACGCAAAGAATCTTGTTTTCTCGTTTATCGGTCTTGCGGACCTGACCGTCGCCATTGACGGACGCACGCAGATCGACGCCGTCCTCAAAGAGGACTCCACGTTCCTCGACGAAGTGGTCGTCGTAGGTTATCAGGCCGTCAAGCGCCGTGACCTCCTGGGTTCGGTGTCATCGGTCAACAGCGACAAGATCGCCGAACAGCCCGTCACCACCGTCAGCCAGGCCCTCTCGGGCAAGATGGCCGGCGTGTCCGTGACCACCACCGAAGGCGACCCCGACGCGGACATCAAGATCCGTGTCCGCGGCGGCGGCTCCATCACCCAGGACAACTCTCCTCTCTACATCGTCGACGGCTTCCCCGTGGAGTCCATCAACGACATTTCCTCATCGGAGATCCAGTCCATCGACGTCCTCAAGGATGCATTCTCCACGGCCATCTACGGTAGCCGAGGCGCCAACGGCGTCGTCATCGTGACCACCAAGAGCGCCGACAAGGGCCAGAAGGTATCCGTCAAGTTCAACAGCTACTACGGTCTCAAGAGGATGGCCAACAAGGAAGCCATCGTGGCCATGGACCCTTACAATTTCGTAAAGTTCCAGTACGAGCTCGCCTCCATCCGCGACAACCTCAGCAACAACTACATCCCTTACTTCGGATCGTTCAACGACCTCGAGCTCTATTCCGGCCTGGCCGGAAACGACTGGGTCAACGCAGTGTTCGGCAAGACCGGGCAGACTTCCTCCACCGACTTCTCCGTGTCCGGCAGCGGCGACAACTACAACTGGACCGTCGGCTACGCCCATACCGGTGACAAGGCCATCATGGTAGGGTCTGACTACTACCGCGACAACCTCAACTTCAAGGGCAACTTCAAGACTTCGCCCAACACCTCCATCGACGCCAACATCCGCTACTCGCGCATCAATGTACGCGGCTCCGGCGCAAACGGCATCAATGACACCGGTACCACCTCCGGAAACGGCCGTCTCAAGCATGCAGTCTCCTATGCCCCCATCCCGGTCACCACTTCCATCCAGGGAGCGGACGAGGAGCAGGACTATGGCGACAACGCCCCGCCGCTCAAATCAGTATGGGACAATGACTCCAAGCGCATCCGCACCACCTGGAACGCCAACGCCGCATTCAACTGGACCATCATCGACGGTCTCCAGCTCAAGATCGAAGGCGGTCTCGAGGACTACAGGCAGAGCGACGACCGCTTCTACGGCCTGACGACCTACTATGTCGCCAACAACTCCACCGTGAAGAACACTCCGTCCAACCAGCACACCGAGACTTTCAGGACGCGCTACCGCAACACCAACACCCTGAACTACGATTTCCGCAACCTCCTCTCGGCCGACCATTCGCTGACCGTGCTCCTCGGTGAGGAAATGACCATCACCAAGAGCAACACCCTCACTTCGATGGTGGACGGTTTCCCGGTGTTCTACGACTCTGAGATGGCTTGGAATTTCATGGCTTCGGGTACCCCGTCTTCCGTGAACAACTACTACAGCCCGGACGACAAGCTTCTCTCGTTCTTCGGTCGCGCCAACTACGACTACAAACGCAAGTACTCGGTCGGAGCCACCCTCCGCGCCGACGGTTCGTCCAAGTTCGCCCGCGGCAACCGCTGGGGCCTTTTCCCGTCGGCCGCCGTGTCATGGACCATCTCCAACGAGCCGTGGATGGAATCCTCCAACTGGATCGACCAGCTCAAGCTCCGCTACAGCTTCGGTACTGCCGGTAACAACAACATCCCCTCGGGACAGCTGATGAAGACCTACTCGTCTTCCACCTCTTCCTGGCTCTCAATGGCGAACAACATCTTCACCGCCGGAAAGGTGATGAACAATCCCGACCTGACCTGGGAAACCACCTACACGCACAATATCGGACTTGACTTCAGCTTCTTCCAGAGCCGCCTGTCCGGAAGCGTCGAGGTGTACCAGAACGACACCAAGGACCTGCTCATCAATTTCCCGATCCCCGGATCCGGATATGACAGCCAGTACCAGAACGTAGGTTCGACCCGCAACAGGGGTATCGAACTCTCCGTCAATGCTCCGCTCGTCACCACCAAGGACTTCTCCCTCAACTTCAACGGCAACATCGCCTACAACATCAACAGGGTCACCGACCTCGGCGGTCTCGAGTCCATCACCGCCCAGTCCTACTGGGCATCGACCGAGATCGGCGACGACTATATCGTCCAGGTCGGCCAGCCTCTCGGCAACATGTACGGATACCGCAATGACGGCTTCTACACCGCGGACGACTTCACCGGATACTCCAACGGCAAGTGGATCCTCAGGGAAGGTGTCGCCGACAACTCCAGCGTCATCGGTTCCGCCTACATGCGTCCCGGCGCCATCAAGCTCAAGGACCTGAACGGTGACGGAAAGGTCACCGTCGCCGACCGCGAGGTCATCGGCAACGCCGCTCCGGACTTCACCGGAGGTTTCTCGCTGAGCGCCTACCTCAAGGGAGTCGATTTCAGCGCCAACTTCACCTATATGATCGGCAACGAGGTTTACAACGCCAACAAGGTCGAGTTCACCTCCTCGAGGAAATACTACAACCGCAACCTCCTCAACATGATGGATGTCGACAAGCGCTGGACCAACATCGACTGGACCACCGGCGAGCTTGTAAACGACCTTGACCAGCTCCGTTCGATGAACACCGGCAGGACCATGTGGTCCCCCGCAGTCGGCAGCGCCGTTTTCTCGGACTGGGCCGTCGAAGACGCTTCGTTCCTCCGCCTGCAGAGCGTAACCCTCGGTTACACCCTGCCGGAGACACTGACCGGCAAGTTCCACGTACGCAAGCTGCGTGTCTATGCTACCGGCACCAACCTCTTCTGCCTGACCAAATATTCGGGCTATGACCCTGAGGTGGATACCCGCCGCAGCACTCCGCTCACGCCGGGAGTCGACTACTCCGCATATCCGAAGAGCATCGGTTTCGTAGCCGGTATCAACCTGACCTTCTAATCCGACAGCGAGTATGAAAAAGATATTGACTTATACCCTTGCGATAGCGGCCCTTGCATTCGCCGCTTCTTCCTGCGAAAGCTTCCTCGACTCGGAGTCCCCTTCGACCTTCGACGCTTCCACCGTCTATTCCAGCTACGACCTGACGGAGAGCACCATCTTCTCCATCAGCCAGTCCTTCGGCGAGACCAACTCCTACCGCGGACGCTACCTCAGCTGGATCGGTCTGAACAGCGACATCGAGTGGTACAACACTTTCAAGACCAGCGACGAGAAATACCAGATCGCCGGTTACGCCATCCGTCCCAACAACGGCCAGCTCAACCTCAACAACGGCCCCTTCGCCAAGATGTATGAAGGCGTCGAGCGCGCCAACCTCTGCATAGAGGGCCTGCGCGAGTTCGGCGACACCGAGAACAAGGCCGACATGGCCTACCTTCTCGGAGAAGCCCTCACCCTGCGTGCGTTGATCTATTATGACCTCGTAAGAGCCTGGGGCGACGTTCCCGCACGTTTCTCCTCCGTCACCAGCGAGAGCATCTACGTGGCCAAGGCCAGCCGCGACGAGATCTTCAAGCAGCTCCTGGCCGACCTCGAGGAAGCCATCGGCTACCTCCCTTACCCCGGCAAGACGGCTGCGACCTCGCGCACCGACAGGGTCAACAAGATGTTCGCTGCAGGTCTTTATGCCCGCATCGCCCTCATGGCTTCCGGCTACTCACTCCGTCCGGATGACGGAATGGTGGGCACCGGAGACCTCGGCACCGTCCGCCTCTCCAGCGATCCCGAGCTCCAGAAGAGCGTCCTTTATCCCAAGGCTCTCGGCTACCTGCGCGATGCCATCAACTCCGGCACCGCATCGCTCGAAGACTTCGAGACTCTCTGGAAGAACCAGAGCAATCTCTCCAACCTCGTTGCCGGCCAGGGCCATGAAACCTTGTTCGTCATCCCGTTCTCCAACGGCCGCGGCCGCTGGAACTACACTTTCGCAGTCCGCACTGAAGGTTCCCGCTATGGCGGCGGCGCCACAGTCACCCGTGGCGGTGACGCCGGTCCTGTGCCTACGATGTGGTTCAAGTACGATGCCGACGACGTCCGCCGCGACATCACCTGCGTGAACTGGAAATGGAACTCCAACGACGAGCAGGAACTCGTCGGCATCCAGCGCTGGTATTTCGGAAAATATCGTTTCGACTGGATGACTTCCAACCCTTACGGCGGCGGAAACGACGACGGTGTCAAGCCCGTGGTGCTGCGCTATGCCGACATCCTTCTGATGGCTGCCGAGATGGCCAACGAGATGGGACAGCTCCAGGAAGCCAAGGGCTACCTGCAGCAGGTCCGCGAGCGCGCCTTCAAGGGACATGAGGAGAAAGCCGAGGAGTATGTTGCCGCCATCGGTTCGAAGGAAGCGATGTTCGACGCCATCGTCGATGAGCGCGCCTTCGAGTTCTGCGGCGAGATGACCCGCAAGTTCGACCTCATCCGCTGGAACCTCCTGAAGACCAAGATGGACCAGGCCAAGGCCGAAATGCTCCAGCTCCGCAATCTTGAGGGACGCTTCGCCGGTGTCAACGGACTGGACGGAGACGTCTATTACCAGCTCAACGGCAGCGAACTCGTAGTGTACGGATTCAACGGCGAGACCGAAGTTCCTGCCGGAGCCTGGGAGAAGAAAGCCGGCTACTTCACCAAGACCGAGGACAGCAAGGGCGCCGACACCGGCCTCTACGATGCCTTGATCAACGGTCTGTATGACATGGAGACTCCCAACAATCCCGAGCAGCATATGTTCTGGCCGATCTTCAACGATACTATGACCAACAGTCAGGGCTACATCAAGAACGACTACGGTTACGAGAGCATCAACTAATACGGAAGCATTATGAAATACAAGAATATACTCAAATCAGCCGTCCTCGTCATCGCATCCCTTGCGCTGGCAGCCTGCGCCGAGAACGAGTTCGAGGAGATCACCGACATCAACCTCTCCCGCTGTCTCGAACCGCAGAACCTTTCCGCCAAGGTGGATCCCGCCACCGGTGACGTCGTCACCTTCAGCTGGGACGTCAACAAGGACGCCGACTCCTATAATCTCGTCGTCTATTCCGACGAAGCGATGACCAAGGAAGAGCTCAATGTCACGATCCCTTCCACCGAGGTCCCTTATACAGTCAGGCTCACTGCCGACAAGAAGTATTATTTCAAGGTCCAGGCTTTGTCCGAGAAGCGCTCGTCCTCAGTATGGGCGGTGTTCGACGGCAGCGCCTCCACAAGGGCCGTCAAGGACAATTTGTTCCTTGAAGTGACGGACCGTTCCGCCACGTCCATCTCCCTGAGCTGGTCGTCCGATGTCTCCGACTACCTGGAAGTGACCCATATCACCGCAGTGCCGGTCAAGGGCGGCGAGGAGAAGGAGTTCTCCCTCTCTGCCGCAGATGCGCAGGCAGCGGCGGCGGTGCTCGAGGGACTCGAGCCTTCCACCGAGTACCAGCTGACCCTCTACTACCTTAGCGCTTCGCGAGGCAGCGTGGACACTTGGACCAGGGCCGAGCAGGGCTCGTCCATCGCAGTGTCCAACTCCGCCGACCTTGTGAGCCTGATGACCGAAGGCAATGACATCTATCTGACCCTCGCCGGATCTCCCTACGAGATCAGTAACGTCAAGCCCAAGGGCACCATCAGGCTCTACGGAGAGATCGGTGCCGACGGCACCAAGCCCGTGGTCATCGGCAAGATCGAGCTGACCGGCGACCTCGCCGCAGGCAGCGACATCTATCTTGAAGGTGTCAAGTTCGACGGCGGCGCGGCCAATTCCCGCATCATCGAGCACACCGGCGGTTCTCCTGAGATCGGTTCCATCAAGGTTGTCGGGTGCGAGATCACCAATTACCTCGCCGGCCTCTTCTACGGCAATAACGACAATGTCGTCAAGATAGGCGAATTCACCTTCGACTCCTGCGACATCTATGACATCCTAGGCAGCGGCGGCGACGCGGTGGATATCCGCAAGACCACCGAGATCGGTACCCTCGCTTTCGTGAACAATACCATCTGGAACGGTATCCGTACGATGTTCCGTATCGATGCCAGTGACGCCATCAAGATCGGCAAGCTCAACTTCGAGGGCAATACCGTCAAGAACATCGCCACGATGGATGACGGCAACAACCGCGGATTCTTCGCCATCCGCGTCGGAACCGAGATGTCTCTCAAGCGCAACCTCTTCCTTTGGGAAGACGGCGGCAAGACCGACGCCACCGACAAGGCCCAGCTTTTCCAGGACAATGCCAACACGGTTGTCCCGACAATGAATGCGTCTGACAACTACAGCTATGCCCACGGCAAGGACTTCTTCACAAAGGTCTCCGCTGCAGCGGCCGGTTTCAGCGAGCTTTCCGCAGACCCGTGCTACAACTCGAAGGGCAACTTCTTCCAGCTTGAGAACCAGGACCTTATCAAGGCCAAGGTTGGAGCTTCCAAATGGTGGATCTCCTATGTCGAGAAGGAAGAAGACCTCACGCAGGGAGTTATCGGCAAGGCACATACCTGGAACCTCCAGGATGCCACCCTCTTCGCGGGCGATGTCAAGAACTCCCGCGTACGCGACAATCTCCTCCTGGTCGCCAGCGAGGCTAAGCCGATCAATGCCGACGGAGGCATCAACTTCCTGTCGGCCGCTGAGTTGACCAGGAAGGGCATCCCTACCGACGGATACGCCGCTTTCAAGATCGACGCACCCGGTTCAGTGGACATCCTCGTAAGCGATCCTGACAAGACCGGCAGCAGCGTCGTGGTGGCGCTCGCCGACGACAATGGCTTCGCCATCCAGGGAGGCACCGTGGCCGCAGCCACCAATGGTGGCGTGCAGAAGATCATCGTCAAGTCCGTTGCCGGTGAAGGAACCATCTACCTCTACCCTACCGGTCCCGTGTCGATCACCAAACTCGCGTGGTCCAAGGATGTGACCGGCACCAGCCCGGTGCTTGCCGCTCCGAAACCGGTCGTAGAGCCGGTCACCCTCAAGGAAGGAGAGGCCAAGTCCGTCACGGTCTCCTGGGATCCCGTCCTCAACGCCGCCAACTATGTCGTGGTGTTCAACAAGAGGGCTTCCGAACCTCAGACCGAAACCAGTTTCACCGTCGATGCCGAGACCGTCGCTGAGCTCAAGGCCGGCCTGTACAACTTCACCGTGACGGCTTATCCCGCCGAAGGCGACATCTATTACAAGCAGTCCGAGCCCGGAACCGCAGCGATAGCCATCCAGCCCGCAGGCGGCGACGAACAGGTCGAGGTTACCTGGACATGGGACTTCAGCCAGGCCGACTGGCAGGCTGAATTCGCCAAGTACGGTGCAGCCAATTCCGACATTACCAACTGGGATCTCACATACGACAACCTCACCATCTTCTCCTCTGCGAAGTCCAAGTACAACACCACGTTCTTCCAGTGGGGAGGCAAGGGCTCCTCTTCCGACCGCTACATGAAGTTCACCGCTCCCGAGCAGGGAACCCTCAAGGTATGGGCTTCCAATACTGGAAGTTCCGAGGACCTCACCCGTATGGTGACGGTATTCTCCAACGGCGAGGAAGTCTCCATCCCTGCAGGTGTC
>CAMJHW010000044.1 GCA_946405645.1 uncultured Bacteroidales bacterium | reverse complement strand
CGCAGAAAAGCAGGATATGGAACTTCTTCGACGGCCTCAAGGGTGACAAGGTCGTGTGGATGATCGTGCTCACGCTGATCATGTGCTCGGCCGTCTGCATCTTCTCGTCCACATCTACGACAAAGGAAGTGATGAGCGGGACGCAGACACGTGTGGATGTGGTTCTGGACCTCATCAAGGTCATCTTCTTCGGCATAGTACTTCTGCTTGTCTGCTACAACTTCATCGGCGTCAAAGGCTACCGGATACTGGCGCAGTTCGGATTCGTCGTATCCGCGCTCATGCTGCTGGTGGTTGTGACACATTTCGACAGCCTCCCCTTCCTTAAGGCGGGACAGATCAACGGCGCCTGGCGAGTCATCAAGATAGGAGGCCTGCAGCTTCACATCTACGAAGTCATCAAGGTGGCGATGGTCATGTACCTGGCATGGGCCGTGGATGCTTTCCAGAAAAAGGAGTACCGTATCGCCAACTGGCTCTCGAAGAGGGCGCACTTCCGCTGGCTGGGCAGGCCCGGTTGGCAGAAGGTGGTGTACATATACTTCCCGATGTTCTTCGTGATGGGATGCGTAGCCCTCGGAAGCGGTTCCAGCGCGGCGTTCATCGGCTTCATAATGTTCGTCACCATACTTGTCGGCGGCCTGAGCATGAAGGAACTGATAGCCCCGGCATTCGCCCTGGTCGCTATCATCGTGGGTATCATCCTTGTCAACAAAGTTACGGACGGAAAACTGCTCCAGGGCACGCGCGTCGAGACCTGGGTAAGCCGCCTGCAAGGCAGCGGCAATGCGCTGGATGATTTCCGCGAAGCGAAACCCAAATCAATCGAATATTACGCGGCTCTGGACAAGCTCCGCCAGCCGTACAGCGCCAAGATCGCCATAAAGCAGGGAGGCCTGCTCGGCAAGGGAGCCGGGCAGAGCACCCAGAGATACGTAGTCCCCGTGATGTACGAGGACTATATGTTCAGCTTCATCGTCGAAGAATACGGTCTCATAGGGGCATTGATAGTCATTATCCTGTACGTCAGCCTTCTGGCGCGCGCATCGGTGATAGTGCGCAACTGCAAGGACAATTTCGGCAAGATCACGGTGGCCGGCCTCATACTGCTGATCAGCGGCCAGGCCATGATGCACATGCTGATCAATTCAGGCATCGGCCCGCTTACGGGCCAGACGCTGCCGCTGATCAGCTACGGATCCTCGTCGTTCATCGTGTTCTGCATCGCCTTCGGCGTGATCCTGTCAATCAGCCGCGAAGCATATAAGAAGATAGAGAAGGAGACAAAGGATGCCGATCCCATCAAGATGGTTCACGACAGCATCCGGGAAGAGATAGATACACTGGAAAGATTTGAATCGGAGATATAGGATATGGAATACAGACCATTGAGAGCAATCATCAGCGGAGGCGGTACGGGAGGACACATCTTCCCCGCCATCTCCATCGCGGACAAGCTGAAGGAGCTTAATCCCGATACCGAGATCCTTTTCGTCGGAGCCGATGGCAAGATGGAGATGGAAAAGGTCCCGGCGGCCGGTTACAGGATCGTCGGACTTCCCATCGTCGGGCTTCAGAGGCAGCTGAACTGGAACAATATCAAGAACGATGTCCAGGTGCCCATAAAACTCGTTCAGAGTCTCCTTAAGGCCGGCAAGGTTATCGACGAGTTCAAGCCGGAAATTGCCATAGGCGTGGGAGGATACGCGAGCGCTCCGCTTCTGTGGACAGCTACGCGCAAAGGCATCCCCGCCCTCATCCAGGAGCAGAACGGCTTCGCAGGGCTCACCAACAAGGTCCTGGCGAAGAAGGCCGGGAGCATCTGTGTGGCATACGATGGGATGGAGAAGTTCTTCCCCGCCGACAGGATCGTGTTCACGGGCAATCCCATCCGCAAGGAGATAGTGCCGGTGACTCCTGAAATGAAGGAGGAAGGCATCAAGTTCTATGGTCTGGATCCCGCCAGGAAGCACATCCTCATCGTCGGCGGCAGTCTCGGCAGCCGTACGCTGAACCAGGCCATGAAGAAATGGATTACGGACGGATGTCCGGGAGGGGAAGGCGTGGAAGTCCTGTGGCAGTGCGGCAAATATTATAAGTCCAGCGTGGACGCCTTCATGGAGAAGGCCCGCGAGAAAGCCCCGCTTGAGGGCATCCATCATTCCGACTTCATAAAGAGGATGAACCTCGCATACGCTGCGGCGGACGTGGTGATCTCCCGCGCCGGCGCCAGCTCGGTATCCGAGCTCTGCGCCGCCAGGAAGGCCTCTATCCTCGTCCCTTCGCCCAACGTGGCGGAAGACCATCAGACGCACAATGCGATGGCGCTTGTCCGTAAGGACGCCGCCATCCTGGTCAAGGATTCCGAGGCCGAGGAGAAGCTGATGGCCGAGGCCGTCGCCCTCGCCGGCGATCCCGGGAAGATCAAGGCCATGGAGGCCAATATCGCGCCTTTGGCGCGCATGGACGCCGCCATGGACATTGCAAAGGAAGTTTACAGACTGCTGGAAAAATGAAAAACGTCTATTTCATAGGTATCGGCGGAATAGGCATGAGCGCCATAGCCCGCTACTTCAAGCGCAAAGGGCTTGAAGTGTCGGGGTACGACCGCACGCCGTCCGCTTTGACCGAAGCGCTTCAGGAAGAGGGCATAGGGGTGCATTTCGAGGACGATCCGGATTTCGTTCCGAAGGATGTCGCCGAGACGCTCGTCATATATACTCCGGCCATCCCCGCCGAAAATGCGGAACTGACCTATATCAGGGAGCACGGTTACAGGGTGGTGAAACGCTCGCTGAGCCTCGGAGAGATCACCCGCGGGCAGAAGTGCCTGGCCGTCGCCGGTACGCACGGCAAGACCACCACCAGCACGCTGGTGGCCCATATCCTGACGGAGAGCGGCGACGGCTGCTCGGCTTTCCTCGGAGGCATATCCAAGAACTACGGGACGAACCTCCTCGTCAGCCCCGTCCCCACCGTGGTGGCCGAGGCGGACGAGTTCGACCGTTCGTTCCTCCAGCTCCATCCCGCCATTGCCGTGATCACGGCGATGGATGCCGACCATCTCGACATCTACGGAGATCTGGAGCACGTGCAGGAGGCGTTCCGCACTTTCGCGTCGCAGGTCACCGGAGTCCTGATCAAGAAGCTCGGACTGCCCGTAACGGAGAAAGACACGAAGGCGAAGATACACACCTACCATTATGATGATCCGGCCGCTGATTTCCACGCGGAGAACATCCGCCGCGGGGAACTCGGGCACTATACCTTCGACCTGGTGTATCCCCGCGGAATCATCCGCGACATCACTCCGGGAGTGCCGGGCTGGATATATATCGAGAACAGCATCGCCGCCGCGGCCGTCTGCCTGGTCCACGGAACGGATCCGGAAGCCGTCAGGCGCGCGATAGGGACGTTCCGCGGAGTGCAGAGGCGCATGGACGTGCATTTCAACACGCCCGAGATTACGTACATCGACGATTACGCGCATCACCCGCAGGAGCTTGCGACAACGATATCTTCCATTCGCGGGATGTTCCCCGGAAGGAAGATCACCGCGGTGTTCCAGCCGCATCTGTACACCCGCACGCGCGACCTGGCAAAAGAATTTGCGCAGGCGCTCAGCGCGGTGGACAAGCTCATCCTGCTGGACATCTATCCCGCCAGGGAGGAGCCCATCCCCGGAGTGACTTCCGAGATCATCTTCAAGGACGTCACCGCCCCGGAGAAGGTCCTCATCAAGAAAGACGAGCTCATGGCAACTCTCGAGAAAGAGACGCCTGGAGTACTCGTAACCTTCGGAGCCGGCAACATAGACCGTTTCACCGGTTCCATAACCGAAATGCTTGAAAGCAGATACAGAAAATGAAGTCACGTGTCCGTATCCTGATATCCGTCGCCGCCCTGGCGGCCCTCGCCGCACTCTGCGCGCTCATCCACGCGGGAACCGCGCGGGAGAGGGCGCTGCACACCTGCGAGGGCATACGCCTCGAGTACGCCGACGACTACCGCTTCGTGACCGAGGAGGATATCAAGGGATACCTGGACAAGTACTACGGAGCCTATATCGGCCAGAGGCTGGACAGCATCGCGCTGCATAAGGTGGAGAAGATACTCGACGTGCAGAGCGCTGTCCTCAAGACGGAAGCATACACTACCGACGACGGCATGCTGAACATACGGCTGACGCAGAGGGAACCGGTGATCCGTTTCCAGAAGGGGAACTTCGGATTCTATTCCGACGTGAACGGATTCATATTCCCCCTCCAGGAGAACTATACCACTCCTGTCCCGGTGATGGACGGTGCAGTCCCCATCAACTGTGCCGAAGGGTACAAGGGAGCGCCGGAAAGCGAGAAGGAAAGGGCCTGGCTGGCATCGGTCATCGCGATGGTGGACTATATGGGCAAGACCAGGACCTGGGCGCAGAACATAGTCCAGATGCACGTGGATGGCAACGGAGACATTGTGATGATTCCCCGTGAAGGCAAGGAAAAGTTCATTTTCGGGAGCCCGGGCGAAGCCAGGGCAAAGTTTGACCGCATGGCGGACTACTACAGGTACATCCTTCCTGAGAAGGGAGAAGGATTCTACTCGACGGTGAACGTGAAATATGACAATCAGATAGTTTGTAAAAAATAAAATATGGGTATGGACGAGAGATACATAGCGGCGGTCGACCTGGGGACGTCGAAGATAGCCGTTACTGTGGCACAGATCAGCACCAAGGGAGTGCAGATGCTTTACTACCGGGAGACCCCGTCGGAAGGCATCCGCAACTCCTATGTTTTCAACCCCCAGAAAGCCGCCGACAAGGTCAAGGCAGCCATCGCCGACGCGGAGGACGAGCTGAAGATCAAGATACACCAGGTGGTGACCGGCCTGCCGCGCTATGAGGTGAGCCAGGTGAACGCGCGGGCGGAGTTCGAGCGCTCCGACAGCGAGAGCTCAATCACCCGCGAGGAAATCGATTTCCTCAAGAACAACGCCATCGACACCTATCCGCTCCCGGACCCGGAGAAGCAGATAATGTACGGTGTCGTCGCGCAGTCGTTTACCACGGAAGAGTACCTCAACGCCCGTGAAAGCGACATAGAAGGTATGGTAAGCGATACCTTGGAAGGTAATTTCAAGGTATTCGTAGGGCGCAAGCGCCACAGCGACAACGTCGACCGCGTGATGAACCAGGTCGGCGTGGCCGTGGCGAAAAAGTATTTCCAGCCCGAGATCACGGCGGCGGCGATCCTTTCCGACGAGGAGCGCGAGAACGGCGTGGCGCTCATCGAGATAGGCGCCGGCGCCACTTCCGTGACGATCTACCACAACGACATCATGCGTTACTATTCCTCCATCCCTTTCGGAGGAAAGAGCATTACCAACGACATCAAACTGGAGTGCGGCACGTCGGAGAGTCTGGCGGAGAACATCAAGCTCGGGTATGGAGCCTGCATGCCCGAGAAGATCCTGACGCTGCGCGACAAGATCATCCAGATCAACAACCGCGAGTCCGGATCCTGCAAGCAGCTGTCGGTGAAGTACCTCTCCGAGGTCATCACCTGCCGCGTGCGCGAGATCATCGACGCCTGCCTGTACAAGATCCAGGAGAGCGGTTTCGGAGGCAACCTTCGCAACGGCATAGTCCTCACCGGCGGCTCGGCCGTCATCCCCAATCTCTCGACCTATGTCAAGGAACTGTCCGGATACAACATCCGCATCGGTTATCCCCGCCAGAAGTTCTCGTTCGTGGGATGCCCGGAGATCAACGACACCAGCGCTGTGGCATCGGTCGGAATGATAATGGCCGCGAAGGACAATCCCTACCTGAACTGCCTGTCCGAACCTCCTAAATTCGAGGACGAGGAAGAAGAGGTCGAAAACATCGCTTCGGAGGAGCCCGTAGAGGAGGAAGCCGTTCTTTCCGATGAGCAGGTTTACGAACCCGTGGAAGACACGCAGGAGAATGCAGAAACTGCCGATGAGAAAGAGAAGAAGGAGTCCGGCATCTGGGCGCGCCTGAAAGAGAAGGAAGAGGAGCGCAGGCTGCGCGATGCGGCACGGGAGGAAGCAAGGCGGAAGAAGGAAGAGGAGAAGGCGAAGAAGCGCCCGAAGATCGTTTGGAAAAACCCCTTCGACGCTTTTACCAAGAAGATGGGATCTGCCGTGAGCAAGATCATCGACGACGGATATGACGGAATGGAAGAATAACGGGAGGACAGTATTATGAACGAGATATACAAAGGCAACGAATTCGACGGCATCGATATCCAGCCCGCAAGCTGGGTGCCTGCCAAGGAGTCCAAGATCTCCGTCATCGGAGTAGGCGGAGGCGGCTGCAACGCAGTCAACTACATGTTCAAGCAGCAGGTCCAGGGCTGCAACTTCATCGTGTGCAACACCGATTCGCAGGCTCTGGACGGTTGCGAAGTCCCCACCAAGATTCAGATGGGACGCGGCCTGGGCGCCGGCACCAATGCCACGGCCGGCCGCAACGCCGCGCTCGATGCGCAGGACCTGATCGCGTCCGTAGTATTCGGCTCGCCCATCGACATGCTCTTCATCACGGCGGGCATGGGCGGCGGCACCGGAACGGGCGCCGCGCCCGTCATCGCCAAGATGTCCCGCGAGCGGGGCATCCTGACCGTGGCCGTCGTCACCCTTCCTTTTGAGAACGAAGGCCCCGAAGCCCTCGGAAGGGCCATAGACGGTATAAACGAGCTCAAGAAGAACGTCGACAGCCTCCTGATCATCAACAACGAGAAGCTCCACGAACAGTTCGGCAAACTCCTTATCCAGGAGGCCTTCCCCAAGGCCGACGAGGTGCTGGCGACGGCCGTGATGAGCGTGGTCGAGATCATCAAGAAGAAGGGTTACGTCAACGTGGACTTCGAGGACGTCAAGACGGTGATGAAGGACAGCGGTCTCGCCCTGATGGGCTGCGGAGTCGGCAAGGGCCAGAACCGCATCGACGACGCCATCGAAGCCGCCATCAATTCGCCGCTGCTCAATGACTTCGAAGTGGATACCGCACAGAAGGTGCTGCTCAACATCACCGTCGCCAACAACGAGAACGGTATCGAGATGGACGACCTCAATACCCTGACCAACAAGATCAGGGACGCGCTCGGCAAGTTCACGATGTTCAAGAGGGGTATCATCTGGAATGACGACCCCGACGCCGACGACACCATCCGCGTCACGGTCGTGGCCACCGGATTCGAGTACAACAAGCTCAACAAGATCACCAATGTCGATCTCGGCAACCTGATCATCCTGGACAACGACTATGTCTTCGACAAGAAACGGGTGATGGACAGTGAGGAAGGACGCAGCCTGCCGGCAACGGAAGGCAGTGTCATCCAGACCATCGGCTTCAATACGCAGAGCAGCCATCCAGTATTCGACGAGCAGAACAAGCCGGTGCTGCTGATGGAGAACGGAGAGGACTTCAGTACGCTTGAGAATATTCCCGCCATCCGCAGGAGCATACATAACGAGAAATAGCATGGACAGAAGAACGAGAGTGAGATTCGCGCCGTCACCTACCGGCCCCCTGCATATGGGCGGGGTCCGCACGGCTCTATACAACTACCTGTTTGCAAAACAGCGCGGAGGAGACTTCATCATCCGCATCGAGGATACCGACTCCAACCGCTTCGTACCCGGAGCCGAGGAATACATCATCGAGGCTCTGAAATGGTGCGGGATCACTCCCGACGAGGGAGTGGACTCCGACGGCCGCGTCGTAGAGACGCCGTCGGAGCGCCATCCGCACGCGCCCTACAGGCAGAGCCAGAGGCGCGGCATCTACCGCAAGTATGCCGAGCAGCTGGTCGCGAACGGATATGCATACTATGCATTCGACTCCTCTGAGGAGCTCGAGGCCGTACGCAGTGCAGCGGAGTCGCGAGGAGAGACTTTCACCTATAACCAGAAGTCCCGCCTTTCGCTGCGCAATTCCCTGACATTAAGCGAAGAGGAGACCGCTAGGCTGCTTGGTGAGACCACCAACTGGACCATACGTTTCAAGATGCCGGAGAATACCGTCGTCGCAATGGACGACCTGATTCGCGGGCATATCGAAGTCAACACCGATACTCTGGACGACAAGGTCCTTTGGAAGCGCGCGGATGAGCTGCCGACATATCACCTGGCCAACATCGTGGATGACCACCTGATGGAGATCACCGAGGTCATCCGCGGAGAGGAGTGGCTGCCCTCCCTTCCTCTTCACTATATGCTGTACAAGGCATTCGGCTGGGAAGAGACCAGACCGCGCTTTGCGCATCTGTCGCTGCTACTGAAGCCCGTCGGCAACGGCAAGCTCAGCAAGCGTGACGGGGACAAGATGGGATTCCCGGTGTTCCCGCTGCGGTGGGTGGGAGCCGACGGTACCGCGTCCCACGGGTACCGTGAGGACGGGTATTTCCCGGAGGCGTTCGTGAACATGCTGGCGATGCTGGGGTGGAACCCCGGCGACGACCGCGAATTGTTCTCGCTGGACGAGTTGGTACAGGCATTCTCGATGGAGAAGGTGCAGAAGGCCGGAGCCAAGTTCAACCCCGACAAGGCCAAATGGTTCAATAAGGAGTACCTCAGGATGAAATCCGACGAGGAACTTACCGACCTGTTCGTCCCGATACTTGAAGAGAACGGTATCAAGGTCACGGGCTGCTACAAGTGCCCGGTAAGCCACGATTTCGCAGCCGGATCGGTATCGAAGAACTATGTCAAGGGCGTGGTGGCGCTGATCAAGGAACGCGCGACGTTCGTAGCCGACTTCTGGACCATAGCGCCGTACCTTTTCAAGGCTCCGAAGGAGTATGTGGAAAAGGACGCGGCGAAGTTCTGGAAGGAGGAGAATTATACTCTGGCGTTCAAGGCCGCGGAGCATATGGCCTCATACGAGGGCCCCTGGACGGCCGAAGCCGTCGGGACCGAGCTCGAGGAGTTCATCCGCGGCAACGAATGGCCGATGGGCAAGGTGATGAATTGCCTGCGCCTGGCGCTCTCCGGAGCATCAAGCGGACTAGGCATCGCAGACATCCTTTCCTTCATCGGGAAGGAGGAATTCCTGTCAAGGATGGCCGCGGCAGGAGAAAAACTAGGGAAATAAAACGCATTTTGCTATGAAGATAGGTATCTGCTCGGATCATGCCGGAGTCGATTACAAGGCGCGGCTGATCTCGTATCTTCTCGGAAAGGGATACGAAGTTGTGAATTTCGGTACGGACAGTACCGAGAGCATGGATTATGCCGACGTGGCGCATCCGCTGGCCACCGCCGTGGAGAACGGCGAGGTGGACCGCGGCATAGCGCTCTGCGGCACCGGCAACGGGATGGCGATGACGCTTAACCACCACCGCGGCATTCGCGCCGGCCTCGCATGGAACACTGCGGTCGGCAAACTCGTCAAAGAGCACAACGACGCCAACGTGCTGGTGATGCCGGCGCGCTTCATCAGCTACCGCATGGCGGTCAGCATCGTGCGCGCATGGCTTCTGACCGATTTCGCCGGCGGCAGGCACAAGAGAAGGATCGACAAGATCCCTGTATAAGCCATCGCCGTTCGGTTTTTCGGACTTTGACTTTTCGGCTTTTTGCTTTATGGCGGCACTGGTGGCTCATCGGGGCTTGACCCTGACGGACAACATAGACGACTATCCGGAAGGGATAATCCTCCCGGTGGACAAGCCATACAGATGGACCTCCGCAGATGTCATCCGCAAAGTCAAGTACCAGGCCATCAAACATTTCCACAAGAAGAACCTTAAAGTAGGACACGCCGGTACGCTGGATCCCCTGGCAACCGGCGTGCTGCTCGTGTGTATCGGCAAGGCCACGAAACTGGCCGAGGAACTGCAGGCTTCGCCCAAGCAGTACCTGGCCGGCGTCACCTTCGGGGCCACCACGCCTTCATACGACCTGGAGAAAGAGATCGACAGTCTGTTCCCGCTGGACGGAGTGTCGGAGGCGGCGCTGCGGTCCGTGCTGCCCGACTTCGTCGGGGAGCAGGACCAGGTCGCGCCGCTCTTCTCGGCGAAGTCCGTCGACGGCGTCCGCGCCTACGAGATGGCCCGCAGGGCCTACAAGGAGGCGCAGCGCTCCGGCGCGGCCTTCGACCACGCCGCCGCCGATCTCCTCTCCCGCCAACGTATCAGCATCTACTCCCTTGAACTGGAGAAATTCATCCCCGCCTCCTCCGGTGCCGGTATAGGGTCCGAAAATGCCTCACTTCGTTCGGCCCCTCCCATCGCAAGCGATGGGCCCCTCCCTCTTATGTTGCCGAGGGTGGCACAATTTTCGGACCCTATACCGGCACCGGAAAAACCAGAGGCCGAGGTGGATACAGATTCCAAAGAGGTCATATCCGGTCCGAAGAGTGAGCGGAACGACCGTATCCACGTGGCGGACATCTCCGCGTACGACCTGCCGACGGCGATGGTGCGGGTGGACTGCTCCAAAGGCACGTACATACGTGCCCTGGCGCGCGACCTGGGCGAAGCCCTGGGCAGCGGCGCCTTCCTCAGCAGCCTCCGCCGCACCCGCAACGGCGGCATCCCGGTCGACGACGC
>CAMJHW010000043.1 GCA_946405645.1 uncultured Bacteroidales bacterium | reverse complement strand
TTTTATCCGTTTCCAATTTATGTAAACGGATAAGTGTGTGTACCTTTGGCGTTGGCATATGCCGTAGATTATTGTTAACCGGCCTGGGTTTGGCGAAGAGAGATTGATTCTTTGCCGACAGGCAAAAACTTATTGCTATGAAAAAGAAGATCAGCGAGGAATCCCCTCGCCTTGAGGCCGTTCTGGCCTCGCACAGGAGCATTGCGATCGATGCGATGACTGACATTATGATGGATGCATTGACCGAGCTCAATGAGGTGCTGAACAATGATTTGCAGCCAGATGAGGGGTGGGAGTTCGACAGGGCCGTATGTGGTTTCCGGCCCGAGCAGCTGGAGAAGGTTTATCTGTGCGGAGATGCCGAGCGCATGGTGCACTGGGTGTCCGGGATGGCGGAGCAGGAGAGGATGTCGCTGCTGGTGGCTTTCCTCAACTGGGACAAGTTGAGGATGAACGATTTCCGTTCACGATATCCGAACTCATTCACGAAATGGATGCCTGCCGACGATGAGGCGTTGCTGGAGATGTACGGTTCCGGCCGAACGTGGCGGACGATGTCCGACCATTTCGGCCGGAACGTCAATGCGATCAAGCTCCGCTTGCAGCATCTCGGCGTCGACCTGGGGGCGGAGGCTGCGCACTCGCGCTTTCCAAGCCGCGCGAGCGCCAGCCCGAGGCCACAGGAGACTGTTCCTGAAAATGGAACGCCTGTCCGGGATGATCAAAACAACGCCATAGCTTAATAAGCCATGGCGATCAAAAGAAAGGGACGGTGGTGAGCACCGTCCCTTGGGCATTTACACGCAAGTGTAACCGCCGTCTACCGGAACTGCTATGCCGGTGACATAGGTCGAGGCCGGTGAGGAGAGGAAGAGGACGGCAGAGTCAAGCTCGCCTTCATTGCCGTAGCGCTCGAGCGGGATGACGCGACGGGCATAGTCCTGAAAGTAATCCGAGTCAAGGGTTTCCTTGGTGAGCGGAGTGTAGAAGTAGCCCGGGCAAATAGTATTGACAGTGATGCCATGCTTGCCCCACTCGGCAGCGAGGGCGCGGGTAAGATTGACGACTCCGCCCTTGGCGGCATGGTAAGGAGAGGCGGGAGCGACCTTGTTGCCGACGAGGCCGTACATCGATGCGATGTTGATCACGCGGCCGTAGCCAGCGGGGATCATTGCATACTTAGCGGCGGCCCTGGCGACGCGGAAAGTACCGAAGAGGTCGATCTGCATTTCGCTCTCGAACTGAGCGTCGGTGATGTCCTCGGCAGGAGCGATGGCGCCGGTACCGGCATTGTTGATGACAATGTCGATGCGGCCGAAGTGTGCAATGGCCTGCTTGACCGCGGCCTCGACCTGTTCAGTAGAGGTGATGTCGCATTTAATCGGAAGTACTTCAACTCCGAAGGCGGAGCGGAGCTCCTCAGCTACCTCCTCGAGTTTCTCCATACGTCTGGCAATTGGAACGATATTACAACCCTGGCTTGCAAGGGCTTTGGCCATCTGAACGCCCAGACCTCCGGAGCATCCGGTTACAAGGGCTACCTGACCGCTGAAATCAAAATAATTCTTCATAAAATAAAAGAGTTTGCAAAAAATCCCGTAATTTTAGCAATCTTTTGTTAAGAAAGCAAATGAAGAGGTTTAAATCTGTGATTATTGTAGTGGCCGTGGCGAGTGTCCTGGCGGGGGCGGCGCCGGCGGCGGGCGGCTTCGCCAGCCCGGCGCGGACGTCTGGCGGCTTCACCGCCGCGACGCCCGCCGCGCCCGCGCGTGACTCCGTCACGCTCAGCGCCGCCCAGGTCGCAGACCTCATCATAGACGAGGCATACAAGCATATCGGTACCCCCTACCGTTATGGAGCCAGAGGGCCGAAAGCCTTCGACTGCTCCGGGTTCACCAGCTACGTATATCGCCAGCTTGGCATCAACTTGTCGCATTCCTCCAAGGACCAGGCGCATGACGGTCGGGCAGTCGAAGGCACCTACGCCGATATGCAGAAGGGCGATATCATCGTCTTCGGCGCTCGCGCCAACCGGAAGAGTGTCGGCCACGTCGGCATCTTCATTGAGATGATGCCCGACGGACAGGACTTCACCTTCATCCACGCCGCCACCCACGGAGGCGTAACGGTATCGCATATTAAAGAAGAGTACTATATAACGAGATTCCTGGGAGCGAGGCGCATACTGCCGGACTTCGACGTAGAAGTCCCTGAACCGGAGCCAGAACCAATCGATTTCGAGGCCGTTTATGGCAATGTCTTCCTGCCGATTAAGGACACGCTCTCGCTGAGTGATGTCGACAGGCGGATCGTCCTGTTCGGGGACGGCACCTGGGCCGTCCAGAACGAGGACGGCAGTTTGTCCGGCAATGAAGGCGGAGTCCGCATAGTCATCAACCCCGGAGGCACTTGGCAGGTTCTTCCAGCCCGCACCTCCACTTTACGCATTCCATCCCTCGCCGCTGACAGAGCTGCATCCAGCTCCGCGTCCAGCTCACGGCAGACAACGGCAACGACTCCCGCTAACCAGCAGAACACTGCAACAAACGCCACGGCCTCATCGTCGGCAGTCAACAGTAACGACACCGAGGCACAATATCACATCATCAAGAGCGGCGACACCTTAGACAAAATCTCTAAGGCCTACCACACCACCATCGACCGGCTCTGCGAACTCAACGGCATCACCCGCAAGACCATCCTCCACATCGGCCGCCGCCTCCGCGTCAAGTAATCCGTTTTTTGCTGATATACGGTTAAAAATCTTTAACTTTGCAGGCGAAAAAGATGGAATAATGGCAGAGAGCAACTTCATAGATTACGTCAAGATATTCTGCGCGTCCGGGCACGGGGGTGCGGGATCGACGCACCTGTACCGGGCGAAGTATGTCCCGAAGGGCGGACCGGACGGCGGAGACGGAGGCCGGGGAGGCCACATCATCCTCCGCGCCAATCCGCAGTTCTGGACCCTCATACACCTCAAGTACCGCAAGCACGTCAAGGCCGAGGACGGAGGCAAGGGCGAAGGCGGCAACCGCCACGGCAAGAATGGCGGGGACATCGTACTCGATGTCCCGCTCGGCACCGTGGCAAAGGATGCAGAGACCGGCGAGACGCTCTTCGAGCTGGTCGAGGCCGGCGAGGAGCGCATCCTTTGCCGCGGAGGCCGCGGCGGCCTGGGCAACACCAACTTCAAGACCCCTACCCTGCAGACTCCCCGCTTTGCCCAACCGGGCGAGGACGGAGTCGAAGGATGGTTCATCCTGGAGTTGAAGCTTCTGGCAGACGTGGGTCTGGTGGGATTTCCCAATGCCGGAAAGTCCACCCTGCTGGCCACCATCACTTCGGCCAAGCCGAAAATCGCAAACTACGCATTCACCACGCTGGAGCCCAACCTCGGAATCGTCCGCTACTATGACGACCAGTCCTTCGTGATGGCCGATATCCCGGGAATCATCGAGGGCGCACACGAAGGCCGAGGCATAGGCATCCGCTTCCTGAGGCACATCGAGCGCAACTCCGTGCTGCTCTTCATGGTCTCCGCCGAGGAGGACGACATTGCCGCAGGCTACCAGACTCTCCTCAACGAGCTCCAGGAGTACAATCCAGAGCTTCTGGTCAAGGACCGTGTACTGGCTGTGACCAAGTGCGACCTCATAGACAAGCAGATCGAAAAGGAGATCGAGCCCACCCTTCCCAAGGACATTCCCCACGTGTTCATCTCCTCGATGAGCCAGGAAGGCCTGAAGGAGCTCAAGGAAACCCTCTGGGAAGCCCTCCACAAGTGATGCTCGACACCCTCCAATCCCTTGACAAACAGATAACGCTGACCTTGAACAGTCTTCACTTCGAGGCCGGCGACTATTTCTGGCAGTTCTTCTCGCTGAAGGAGACCTGGTATCCGCTGTACGCAGCGGTACTGTTAATCATCATCAAGCGTCAGGGATGGAAGCGGGGATTGATTATGGTTATGGCCATGGTTCTGACCATCGTGGCCTGTGACCAGGTAGCGAACCTGGTAAAGAACTCCGTCTGCCGTCTCAGGCCTTGCTATGACTCCTATATGCTCCGCCAGGGGCTGCACGTCCTGGAAGGCAGGGCGGGTTACTTCGGGTTCTTCTCCGGCCATGCTGCCAACGCCTTCGGATTTGCGGCTTCGTCCAGTATCTGCCTGGAGGCAGACAAAAACCACCGGTACGGAGCGTACCAGTGGTTCATATTCATTTGGGCCGCATTGATAGGCCTTAGCCGCATCTTTGCGGGGAAGCATTATTTCGGCGACGTAGTCGTCGGCTCCATCGTCGGACTCTGCCTCGGCTGTCTCTTCGCAGGGCTAGCAGTCCGTTTCGTTACAAGACAGGGACGGCTTTCTCCATCCGGATTCCGCGGGAACCTTTGACGAGCACGCAAGCGCCCTCGAGAGGATGCGCGGCCAGATGGGCGGCCAGGGCGTCCGAGTCGGCGAAATGTCCGAGGACATTCGCCGGACGGCCCGCCGCCTCCAGCGCCCGCGCAAACTCCTCCCCTACCAGATAAGCGTCGAAATCGGAAGAAGCTATCTTCTCCACGACTTTGACATGCTCCTCCAGGGAATTGTCGCCGAGCTCGCGCATATCGCCCAGAAGGGCGACCTTGCGCGGAGCCTCCATCAGCGCGAAGCTGTCCAGGGCGACGCCCATACTGGAAGGATTGGCGTTGTAGGCATCCAGGATGAGTGTATTGCGCTCGGTCTTCTGCATCTGGGAGCGATTGTTAGACGGAGCATATGCCTCGACAGCTGCAACCGCATCCTCGAAAGGAACCTCGAAATGGCATCCTATACAAATGGCGGCAAGGACATTCATCGCATTGTATGATCCCACCAACTGGGTATCGATCTCGCGCCCGTCCACGACCATACGCAGGAACGGACGCTCAGGCGTAGGAGGAAGTACCTCCACTCCGTTGAAAGACAGACCATAAGGGACGATCGACAGTCCCTGGCGCTCTTCGGCCATTGTCCGCAGGTCTTCGCTGTCTACGTTCACGAAGACCTCGCCGCCATGGGCGGCTATGAAATCATACAACTGTCCCTTAGCCTTCTTTACACCCTCGAAGCTGCCGAATCCCAGCAGGTGGGCCTTGCCCACATTGGTGATGAGGCCGCAGTCGGGCTCACAGACATCCACGAGATGCTTGATGTCGTCGGGATGGTTGGCTCCCATCTCGATTACGGCCAATTCGGTGTCGGAAGTAATCTTCAACAACGAAAGCGGAACGCCTATGTCGTTGTTGAGATTGCCCTCGGTGGCCGTCACCTTGTACTTGGCCGAAAGGACGGCATTGATAAGGTTCTTGGTGGTGGTCTTGCCGTTGGTACCGGTCAGGCCGAGCACCGTTAGGTGCTTGTCTCCAAGGCAGTTGCGGCGGTGATGGCGGGCCAGCGAGCGGAGCGCGTCGAAGCCGTCGGGGACGGCGATGACGCGCGGGTCGCCGGCCGAGGCCGCGGCGCAGCCGTCGTCCACGACGGCGCAGGCCGCGCCCGCCTCCAGCGCCTTCAGCGCGTACTCGTTCCCGTCGAAGTTCTCCCCTTTCAGGGCGATGAACATCTCACCTCCGGTGATGGCGCGGCTGTCTGTCGTCACGCGACAGCCGCACTCCTTATACTTCTGATATAACTCTTCTATACTCATTTCACTCCTGTGCTTCCGAAGCCGCCGGCTCCGCGTTCAGACTCTTCGAGGACATCCACTTCCTCCCATTCGACCTGCTCGTGCTTCGCAAATACCATCTGCGCGATGCGCTCGCCGGGCACCACAGTGAAGGGCTCGGACGAGAGGTTCACGAGAATAACACGAACCTCGCCGCGGTAGTCAGCGTCGATGGTGCCCGGCGAGTTGAGTACGGTGACGCCCTTCTTCGCGGCCAGGCCGCTGCGCGGGCGCACCTGCGCCTCATACCCTGCCGGAATCTCCAGGTAGAGCCCCGTGGGCACCATTGCCCGGCCCAGGGGCTCGAGCACGATCTCATCAGCAATGTCAGCCCGGAGGTCAAGGCCTGCCGACTGCGGCGTAGCATACTGCGGCAGGGACCACCGGGAGCGGTTGACGATCTTGACTTTCATTTCAGTATTACTTGGGGGCCAGCCTGTACAGGACGGCCGCGATGATGGCAAAGAGAATATTCGGTATCCAGATGGCCAGCCCCGGCGGCATGATGTCCGTATAGACGAACATCTGCGCGAAGCGCTGGAACAGGATGTACGAGAATGCCAGGGCGATGCCGAAGGCGAGGTTCCAGCCCAGTCCTCCCCTCTTCTTTCGCGAGGAAAGCGCGACTCCGATGATGGTCAGGATGATGCACGAGAATGGCATTGCCCAGCGGTTGTGCTTCTCGATCTGTGCATACATGATGTTGGAATCCCCGCGCATCTCCTGCGTGCGGATAAGCGTCTGAAGCTCATCGTAAGGCAGAGTCTGGACGGTCTGCGCGTTGCGGTAGAAATCCTCCACCGTCAGTGCGATGACCGTATCCTTCTGCCTTCCGCTATGGACCTGGTCGGAAAGGCCGGAGGTATAATCCCTGATGAAATACCGGTTGAGAGTCCAGGCTCCGGAAAGGCTGTCCCAAACTGCCGTCTCCGCCGAAAGCTTGCTCACGATCTGGTTGTTCTCCACACTCTCCAGCGTGAAGCGGTAAGCGGTATTGTTCCACGTACTGAAGCTCTCGACGAACACGAACTGCCCCGGCGCGATCTGGTAATGGACATTGCGCACCGCGGTGCTCTTGTTCTTGACATATTCCTTCTCGAAAGCCAGACGTTCCTGATTTGAACGCGGAATGACATACAGGTTGAGTCCGAGCGAGACCAGCGCAATCAATGCCGAGGCCACAATGTACGGCACCATCATCCTATGGAAGCTCACTCCTCCGGAAAGGATGGCGATGATCTCGGAGTTGGAAGCCATGCGCGAAGTGAAGAAAATGACCGAGATGAACACGAACATCGCGCTGTACATGTTCACGAAATACGGTATGAAGTTCAGGTAATAATCCAGGAGGATAGCCCTGAGCGGCGCCTCGTTGGCTACGAACTTGTCGATCTTCTCGCTTATGTCGAACACGATGACGATGCCGATGATGAGCACCAGCGCAATGACGAAGGTCAGGATGAACTTCTTGAATATGTACCAGTCTAATATCTTCGGCTTCAGTGTCATCTTACAGTCTCCTGGTCACTTTGCGGACGGCTTCGTCCTTCCATGCGGCGAAATCGCCGGCTTCTATATGCTTGCGGGCCTGGCGCACGAGGTCCAGGTAGAACGCGAGGTTGTGCTCCGTGGCGATCATCCCGGCGAACATCTCCTTGGCGATGAACAGATGCCTCACGTACGCCTTGGTGTAGGTATGGTCCACAAATGACGTACCGTCGGGATCCAGTTCGGAGAAATCCTCCGCCCATTTGGCGTTGCGCATGTTCATTATGCCCTCCCAGGTGAAAAGCATGCCGTTGCGGCCATTGCGCGTAGGCATGACGCAATCGAACATGTCCACGCCGCGTGCTATGCCCTCGAGGATGTTGGCCGGAGTGCCGACACCCATCAGGTATCGCGGCCTGTCCTTGGGAAGGATGGGATCCACCACCTCCAGCATCTCGTACATCTTCTCCGTGGGCTCCCCTACCGCAAGTCCGCCTATGGCGTAGCCGTCGGCGTCGAACTGCACTGCGTGCTCCACCGCCTGACGGCGGAGGTCGGGATATACGCAGCCTTGAACTATCGGGAAGAAACACTGCGAATGCCCGTACAAGGGCTCAGTCTCACGGAAGCGGCGCGCGAAGCGCTCCAGCCACGACTGCGTGAGCCTGAGCGACTTCTGCGCGTAGCGGTAGTCGGCATCGCCGGGGCAGCACTCGTCGAGCGCCATCATGATGTCGGCGCCGATGATGCGCTGCGTATCGACATTGTTCTCGGGCGTGAAGGTATGCCGCGAGCCGTCGATGTGCGAGGAGAAGGTGCATCCCTCCGGGGTAAGCTTGCGGATGGGGCTGAGGGAGAACACCTGGAAACCTCCGCTGTCCGTCAGGATGGGACGGTCCCAGGACTCGAACTTGTGAAGCCCCCCCGCTGCGCGAAGGGTGTCGAGGCCGGGGCGGAGATACAGGTGATAGGTGTTCCCTAGGATGATCTCAGCACCGATATCTTCCTTCAACTCCTTGTGGTACACGCCCTTGACGGAACCAACGGTCCCGACGGGCATGAAGATGGGAGTATGGATGCTGCCATGGTCGGTCGTCAGGACCCCGCAACGTGCGGAGCTGTGAGGGTCGGAGGCAGTCTGGAGAAATTTCATCGGTGCTACGATTATTTAACCGTCAAAGATAGTAAAAAGTGAGTAATTTCTTCTTATTTTTGCAGAACACACTAAGCAGAACAAATCAAAACCTTCTACCATATGAAAAATCAGAATATCAGTCTGAGACTGATCATAATGAACTTCCTGGAGTTCGCCGCATGGGGAGCCTACCTCACTTCCATGGGCAGTTTCCTGGCCCGTTGCGGCTTCGGACCGCAGATCTGGCTCTTCTTCGCCACCCAGGGCTTCGTATCCATCTTCATGCCAGCGCTGATGGGCATTGTCGCGGACAAATGGATCCCCGCGCAGAAGGTTCTGTCCCTTTGCCAGGGCGTCGCCGGCCTCTCCATGCTGGCGGCAGGATGGTACGCCATGAGCTCCGGCGACGCCATCCAGTTCGGCCCGTTCTATGCGCTGTACACGATAAGCATCGCATTCTTCATGCCCACCATCGCCATCTCCAATTCAGTGGCTTACAATGCACTGGAGAAAGCCGGGAAGGATCCTGTCAAGGACTTTCCCCCTATCCGCGTGTTCGGCACGGTCGGTTTCATCCTGACCATGCTTTTCGTCAACTTCGTCAAGGGAGCCGACGGCATCCAGTTCCAGCATACCTTCAACCAGTTCTTCGTCTCCGGCATCATCAGCCTGGCACTCTGCGCTTATGCGCTCACCCTGCCCAACTGCCCGTGCAAGCCCAAGACGGAGGGCACCCAGTCGTTCGCAGAGGCCACCGGACTCAACGCCTTCCGCCTCTTCAAGGACCGCCAGTTCGCCGTGTTCTTCATCTTCTCGATGCTCCTCGGCGCTTCGCTCCAGGTCACGAACGGATATGCCAACACTTTCATCACCTCCTTCAAGGACAACCCCGCATTCGCCAACGCCTGGGGCGCCAACAACGCCAATGCCCTCATATCCCTCAGCCAGGTCTCCGAGACCCTCTGTATCCTTCTCATCCCGTTCTTCATGAAGAAGTTCGGCATCAAGAAGGTCATGCTCATCGCAATGTTCGCCTGGGTGTTCCGTTTCGGATTCTTCGGCGCCGGCAATCCCGGCGGCGGAGTGTGGCTGTTCGTGCTCAGCTGCATCGTCTATGGCGTAGCTTTCGACTTCTTCAACATCTCCGGCTCGCTCTTCGTCAATGAAAATACCGACAAGGGCATCCGCTCCAGCGCCCAGGGCCTGTTCATGCTGATGACCAACGGCCTCGGCGCCTCCATCGGCACCTGGGCCGCCGGCCGCGTCGTCAACCACTTCGTGTACAACGCCGCCGAGCCGTCCTGGAGCACCGCCTGGTACATCTTCGCGGCATACGCCTTCCTGGTGGGCATCCTCTTCGCCATCCTGTTCAAGGACCCGCAGAAGGAAAAGAAAGCCTAGACTTCAGGATTCACACGCTCGATCCGGAAGATCCTGCTTTCGGAACAGCAGTACTTTATATCGAAACACCGGTATTCGTCGTGACCTCCTACCTTGTGATAGGAGGTCACGAATTCTTTATTGTATCCCATCTGGGCGAGATCGCCCAGGGAAATGGACATGATCTCCAACCGCAGCAGTTTCTCCAGAATGGAATAATTACGCTCGAGAGCTCCGAGGATACGGAGCCGCGACGAGCGTGAATAGTGATGCATCTCATTGTGGTAGCGGTTCTTGCAAGTGCTGCTGCAGAACTTCTTGTCCCTCCTGCCATAGCGGATCTCGTCCCCGCATTCCAGGCACACCGGCCTGTCTCCAGAATTGTCTCCATATTCCATAGTCCGTCAGTTTATGCGTAAATATGCGCATCGCCGGGCATCCGGCAAAGGAACGAAAAAAAAGAAGGAAGGGGTTTTCACGTTTTTTAAAATCCGGCAGGATACTCAAAAAGATTCCGAATCTTAAAAAAGCTGTTTTTCCTCAGTATCTTTTTTTCTGTTCCATTGGATGCGGTCCCGGATGCGCTTCCTTTGTGTCGGCGGGAGGCGCTGGCGGTCAGCGCTGATCCGCGCCACGACACTTAAACTCAAGATTATGGAACAACAGCTCAACCGAATCGAGATCAAAGGCAACGTAGGAGCAGTCCGTCTCCAGGTTGTCGGCAATTCCCGGGTGGCGAAGATTTCAGTGGCCACCAATTACGTTTACAAAGGGCGCGACGGAGATCCCGTCATCGAAACCACCTGGCACTATATCAGCGCCTGGGAGGGCAAGAACATGCCTGACCTGACCACCATACACAAGGGAGACAAGGTCAGCGTCACAGGACGCCTCAGGAGTCAGAGGTATACAGCCTCCGACGGTACCGAACGCACGGCCTATGACGTCCT